>NZ_JBHWEL010000025.1:0-25074 GCF_042734135.1 Streptomyces sp. NPDC059668
ACACGGCCGGGCGGGCCTGGACAGGCCGGCGGCGGCGGCAGCCGAACGGCCGTGGGCCGCGGCCGCGAAGAACGGCGCCCCCCGGGGCTGGGTATGTCAGCCCGTCCGGCGATTGAGGACGAGCCCTTCGGGCGAAGCGGGGGTCCAGGGGGCGCAGCACCCCTGGCGGGGTCCGGGGCGGAGCCCCGGGGACGGGACGGGTAGGGGCGGCGGGGGCGAGAACCCGCGCGCGTCAAGCGCCCCGTACCGCCCGAGCCATCCGCGTCGCCGCCCCCACCCGGGGCCCGTTCCGCGCCGGCCGCCGCCGAGGATGCACGGTGTTCGCCAACAACACGAGAAACGTGCCCGTCCCCGGATCCAGCACCAGCGACGTCCCCGTGAAACCCGTGTGCCCCGCCGCGCCGGCCTCCGCCAGCTCCCCCATGAACCAGGACTGACCGACGGCGAAGCCGAGGCCGGGCGGGGTGAGCATCAGCTCGACGAAGTCGGGACCGAGGATGCGCGCGGGCCCGTAGGAGCCCCCCGCGAGCAGCGTGCGGCAGAAGACCGCGAGGTCGCGGGCGGTGGAGAAGAGTCCCGCGTGCCCCGCCACCCCGCCGAGCGCCCACGCGTTCTCGTCGTGCACCACCCCCCGCAGCATCCCGCGGTCCGCCTTGGCCCACGGCCGCCGCTGGTCCTCGGTGGCCGCCGCGTCCGGGCACGGCCCGAAGCCGGTGGCCGTCATTCCCAGCGGCCGGGTGATCCCGTCCCTGACGAGGACGTCGAGGCCGCGGCCGGTGATGCGTTCCAGGACGTGCTGGAGGAGGAGCAGGTTCAGGTCGGAGTAGAGGTACTCCCCCGGCTCCGACGAGGGCCCCTCCGCCCGCAGCATCGCCAGCCGCGCCCCGTCGTCCGGGCAGTCGTACAGCGGGAGTTCGGGCCGCAGTCCGGAGGTGTGCGTGAGCAGCTGTCGCACGGTGACGTCGTGCGCGCGGGCCGCGCGGAACTCCGGCAGGTACGCCCCCACCCGCGCGTCGATGCCGAGCGTGCCGCGCTCCAGCTGCTGCACCGCGGCGACCGCCGTGAACAGCTTGGTGAGGGAGGCCAGGTCGAAGGGGGTGCGGACGCTCATCGCAAGCCGCTCCGCGGGCGGCAGTTCGACCCCGGTGTCGGTCTTCTCGTCGTACGACGCGTAACGCACCGCCCACCCCGCCGCCTCCTCGACGGCGATGACCGGGCCGCGCCCGGCGACCACGACGACGCCGGCCGCCCAGGGGTGCGGTCCCCGGGTGAGGGCGCGGACGTCACGTACGAGGTGGCGCAGTTCGGCCGGATCGAGCCCGGCCCGCTCCGGTGTGTCGACGCGCAGTTTCGGTGCGCTCAGCTGTCCGCCGCCTTTCCGTCCGTGGTGCGGGCCGTCCGCCAGGGACGGCACAGTCCCATGAAGCAGGCGACGGCCACCAGTACCGCCGCCAGTTGGACGACGGCCATCGGGACGGCGGTGTCCTCGCCCGCGATGCCGACCAGTGGTGAGGCGACCGCTCCGATGAGGAAGGAGGAGGTGCCCAGCAGCGCGGAGGCGGAGCCCGCGGCGTGCCGTACGCGCATCAGGGCGAGCGCCTGGGTGTTGGGCAGCGCGAGGCCCATCGCGGACATCAGGACGAACAGGGCGGCGGCCACCGGCGCCAGCCCGACCTCGCCGAAGACGCCCGAGGACATCAGGAGCAGCGCGGTCGCGCCGGCGGCGACGAGGGCGAGGCCCACGGCGAGGACCTTGTCGAGGCCGACCCGGCCGACCAGGAGCTTGCCGTTGATCTGGCCGACGGCCACCAGGCCGACCGAGTTCACGCCGAAGAGCAGGCTGAAGGTCTGCGGGGACGCGCCGTAGATCTCCTGGATCACGAACGGCGAGGCCGAGATGTACGCGAAGAGCGCGGCGAAGGCGAAGCCGCCCGCCAGCATGTAGCCGGTGAAGACCCGGTCGGCCAGCAGGGCGCGCATCGAGCGGAGGGCTTCGCCGACCCCGCCGCCGTGCCGGTCGCCGGGCGCGAGGGTCTCGGGGAGCTTCGTCCAGACGAGCGCGGTGAGTCCGATGCCCACGGCGGTGAGGACGACGAAGACACCCCGCCAGTCGGTGGCGCGCAGGATCTGTCCGCCGATGAGGGGCGCGACAACCGGGGCGACGCCGGAGATCAGCATGAGGGTCGAGAAGAAGCGGGCCATCGCCATGCCGTCGTACAGGTCGCGGACGACGGCCCGGGCGATCACGATGCCGGCCGCTCCCGCGAGTCCCTGCACCAGCCGGAAGGCGACGAGGAGTTGGACGTCGGGCGCGACGGCGCACAGTGCGGTGGCGAGGACGTAGACGACCAGTCCGCCGAGCAGGGGTCTGCGCCGCCCCCACTTGTCGCTCATCGGTCCGACGACGAGCTGGCCGAACGCCATCCCCGCGAGGCACGCGGTCAGCGTGAGCTGGACGGTCGCGGCCGGGGCGTGCAGGGAGCGGGTGACCTCCGGGAGTGACGGGAGGTACATGTCCATGGCCAGCGGGGGTGTCGCGGTGAGCCCGCCGAGGATCAGGGTGACGAGCAGTCCGGTACGGCGGAGCGCTCCGGGGTCGCGCGGTCCGGCGTCCCCCGGCCTCTTGTCCCGGGGTTCCGCGTCCCTGGGGCCGGAGTCCCGGGGGCCGGAGTTCTCCGTCGCGGGGGCCGGCCTGGGGGGCACGACGGCGGGCGCCGGTTCGGCGAAGGCCGCCGAGGTGTCGGCGACGGCCGGGGAGGTGTCGGCGACGGCCGGGGAGGTGTCGGTGACGGCCGGCGAGGTGTCGGCGACGCCGGTGCTCGGTATGTGCCCCTGCGGACCTTCCTGGTCCCTCGTGGTGCGCCCGCGCTCGGGCATGTGCCCCTCCCTCTCCGAGTGATCCGCCACCTATGCTCTCAGTTCGAACGGAGTGTTCGGGGTCACAGCGCATCAGGGTGACGGAGCGAAGGGCCGGGAATGACGGGCGAGCACGAGCGGGTGCGGTGGGGGATTCTGGCGACCGGTGGGATCGCCGCGGCGTTCACGGCGGATCTGGTGGACATGCCGGACGCCGAGGTGGTGGCGGTGGCCTCGCGGACCGACGCCTCGGCGAAGGCGTTCGCCGAGCGGTTCGGGATTCCCCGGGCGTACGGGGACTGGGCGTCGCTCGCCGCCGACGAGGACGTCGACATCGTGTACGTGGCCACTCCGCACTCGGCGCACCGGCAGGCGGCCGGGATGTGTCTGGAGGCCGGGCGTCACGTGCTGTGCGAGAAGGCGCTGACGCTGAACGTGCGGGAGGCCGAGGAGCTGGTCTCGCTCGCCCGTCGCCACGACCGCTTCCTGATGGAGGCCATGTGGATGTACTGCAACCCGCTGATCCGCAGGCTCAAGGGGCTCGTGGACGACGGTGTGATCGGTGAGGTCCGCACCGTGCAGGCCGACTTCGGGATCAACGGGCCGTTCCCGCCCTCGCACCGGCTGCGCGACCCCGCGCAGGGCGGCGGGGCGCTGCTCGACCTCGGTGTCTACCCGGTGTCGTTCGCGCATCTGCTGCTCGGGGAGCCCTCGGGCATCACGGCGCGAGCGGTGCTCTCCGACGAGGGCGTCGATCTCCAGACGGGAGCGGTGCTCACCTGGGAGAGCGGTGCTCTCGCTTCGGTGCACTGCTCCATCAACGGCAGCACGCCCGTCACGGCCTCCGTCACCGGCTCCCAGGGCCGCATCGACATCCCCGGCGGTTTCTTCTTCCCGGAACGGCTCGTACTGCACCGCGACGGGCGCGACGCGGAGGAGTTCGCGGCCGACCCGGCGCACGGCCCGCGCAACAGCCTCAAGCACGAGGCCGCCGAGGTGATGCGCGCGCTGCGGGCCGGCGAGAAGGAGTCACCGCTCGTCCCCCTCGACGGCAGCCTCGCCGTGATGCGGACGCTCGACGCGGTGCGCGAGCAGATCGGCGTCCGCTACCCCGGCGAGACCGCCTGACCGGCCCGACGCCCGACCGGCCCGACGCCTGTCGCCGGACGGCTGCCGCCGGTCGGCTGTCGGCTGTCGGCTGTCGGCTGCCGCCGGACGGCTGCCGCCGGTCGGCTGTCGGCTGTCGGCTGTCGGCTGCTGCAGGACAGCCGACGCCGGACAGCTGACGCAAGACAGCTGACGCCGGACAACTGACTCAGGACAGCTGGCGCAGGATGGCTGGCGGCTGACGCCGGACGGCCGGCGGTTCCGGAAACGGGACGCGGGGCGCATGCCGCGAGGCGTCCCGCGTCCGCGGCATGCGTCGATACGCTGCGGCCCCATGAATGCCAAGCAGACGAAGATCGCGGTGGTGACCGGCGCGGGCTCCGGCATCGGCCGCGCGGTGGCCGTCGAACTGCTGCGCGCCGGCTGGTCGGTGGCGCTCGCCGGACGCCGGACCGAGCCCCTGGCGGAGACGGCGGCCCTCGTCCCCGGGGCCCCCTCGGCGGCCGTACGGACCGACGTCGCCCGCCCCGAGGAGGTGGCCGCCCTCTTCGCCTCCGTGCGCGAGCGTTTCGGACGGCTCGACCTGCTCTTCAACAACGCCGGGACGTTCGGCCCCGGCGGCGTCCCGGTCGAGGAGCTGCCGTACGAGGCGTGGCGGCATGTCGTGGACACCAACCTCAACGGCGCGTTCCTGTGCGCGCAGGCCGCGTTCAGGCAGATGAAGGAGCAGGACCCGCAGGGCGGCCGGATCATCAACAACGGCTCGATCTCGGCGCACGCGCCGCGTCCGCGGTCGATCGCGTACACGGCGACCAAGCACGCGATGACGGGCCTGACCAAGTCGCTGTCCCTGGACGGGCGTCCGTACCGGATCGCCTGCGGTCAGATCGACATCGGCAACGCGGCGACCGACATGACCTCCGGCATGCGCACGGGAACGCCGCAGGCGAACGGGGAACTGGCGGTGGAGCCGGTGATGGACGCGGCGGACGTGGCCCGCACCGTGCGGCACATGGCGGAACTGCCGCTGGAGGCGAACGTGCAGTTCACGACGGTGATGGCCACCGCGATGCCCTATGTGGGGCGGGGCTAGGGCACTTCCACGCCCTTCGTCAACGTCTCAACTTGCACAAACGGAAGCTGAACCTCCGCACTATAAGACCCGGTAGCGGGCTTATGCTCGTGTCGCCTCCACGAGAGCTTCACACTCGGAGTGGAGGACTTCGGTACGACCACGGTCCACACCGAGGGGGGAGGCGGCAGCCGTTCCGCGGCCCGGCTGGGGGGGCGACCTCGCGCGGGACCGCGAGGTGGGCCATGGGACGGCTGCCTCCGCACATGTGACGAGCGCCCCGCGCCGTCACCGCCGGTGACGGGCCCCGGGATCTCCCGGGTCCGCGACCCCCGCGTCCGGACCACCAGCCGCCGGACCTCCCGCCTCCGGACCTCCCCGATCCGAAGCCCCGAGGCCGGAGTCGCCCGGGTCCGAGGCCGGGGCCTCGCCCGCCGCCACCGCGCGCCGCCGCCTGCGCCATGCGACCGCCCCGCCCGCGAGCAGCGCGACCGCTCCCCCGGCCCCGCCGACCAGCCCCCACGACGAACTGCTCGTCTCCGCGCGGGCGGGCGCGCCCGCGGCGGCCTTCGGCGCCTTCCCGGCGGGTGGCGCCGCGGCGCCGCCCTCGCTGAGAGGCGCGACCAGCGTGCCCACGGGACGCGCGTTCGCGCCCTGCCGGAACCCCCAGTCGAGCAGCGCCGCCGTCTCCTCGTAGACGCCGCTGCCACCGCTCTTCGGGTGCATCACCGTGACCAGGAGCGTCCGGCCGCCGCGGGTCGCGGCGCCGGTGAAGGTGTTGCCGGCATTGCTGGTGTAGCCGTTCTTGACGCCGATCAGACCGTCGTACGTCGGTACGCCCCACGCGCCGGTCAGCAGACGGTCGGTGTTCTGGATCTGGAAGGTCTTCTTGCCGCCCGCCGGGAAGTCCGCGGTCCTCGTCGAGCAGTAGGCGCGGAAGTCGGCGTCGGCGAGGCCGTGCCGGGCGAAGAGCGTCAGGTCGTACGCGGAGGACACCTGGCCCTTGTGGTCGAACCCGTCGGGGCTGACCACGTGCGTGTCCAGGGCCTGCAGGTCCTCGGCCTTCGCCTGCATCTGCGCGACCGTGCTGTCCACGCCGCCGTTCATGTGGCTGAGCACGTGCACCGCGTCGTTCCCGGAGCGCAGGAAGACACCGAGCCACAACTGCTCGACGGTGTAGGTGATCCCGGGCTTGACACCGACGAGGCTGGAGCCGGCGGGTATCCCGGCGAGGTCGGCGTCGGTCACCCGGTGCGTCTCGGTGCGCTCGAACTTCTTCAGCACGGTGTCGGCGAAGAGCATCTTCAGCGTGGAGGCGGGCGCCAGCAGCCGGTGCGCGTTGTAGGAGGCGAGCACCTCACCGCTGACGTGGTCGGCGACCAGCCAGGAACGGGCGGTGAGCCGCTTGGGCAGCCCCGAGGCCCCGCGCACCTGGACACCGCCGAGGCCCAGCAGGTCACCGCCGATCGTGGTGGTCCGCGCGGCGGTGCGGGCGGTGGTCGGCGTGGCGGAAGGGGCGGCGGCGGCCGGGGACGCGGCGGCCAGCGGGACGGCCGCTGCCAGGCCGAGCGCGGCACGGCGGGACAGCACGGCGGCACGCGGGGGGAGCGGAGAGGAATCGCGCATCTCGGGACCGTACAAAGCCGGTCCGCGGCGCCGTACGGCGGGGTCGCACAAGCAACGCACAGCGCGCTCCGAGGAACGGCGAAGCGGCGGGCCGTGGACCGTGCCGGGCCGCCGTGTGCCACCGGCACCCCACCCGACAGGTGTTTCCTGGCAACGCCCCCTGTAGAGCTCAGGAATCAGCTGTCTTACGCGATATCGGTTCCGGGCCCGGCTTTATTGATTCCGGGCCCGGCATTCTCAGCTCCCGCACACCTCCCGCTCAGCCCCGCACAAAGGTTTCTCCATAGCTTGTGGCCGCGCCCACAGCGGGCGCCGAGAACCTTTGGGGAACGGGATGTTTGGCATCTATCTCAAGCGTGAGCTGAGCCGGCGCAAGAAGGCGGCCCTGGTGATCGCCATGGGTCTGGCGCTCGGAATCGCGCTGGTCATCACCGTCGACTCGGTGTCGGCCGGCATGCAGCAGGCCCAGGACAAGGTCCTGAAGTCGCTGTACGGGCTCGGCACCGACATGACCGTCACGAAGGCCCGTCCGGCGGCCACGAGCGGCTCCTCCGGCCGGCCGAAGTTCGACTTCGACGCGAAGTCCGACAGCGGCACGACCCAGAGCTCGGACCGGGTGATGACGCAGGGCGGGCAGTCCCTGAAGTCCTCGCTCGTCACCCGGGTCGCCGCGCAGAAGGGCGTGTCGAGCGCGGTGGGCGCGCTCGGTCTGAACGTCACCAAGGTCGACGGCTCGTTCACCCGGGGCACGGCGAAGTCGTCCACCTCCTCGGGGTCCGCGGGCTCGCAGCAGGGCGGTCCCGGCGGCGGCCAGGGCGGCGGCTCGGGTCAGCCGCAGGTGCAGGGCGGCGGCGCGTCCTTCGACGTGAACTCGTACTCCGTCGCGGGCATCGACGTCACCCACCAGGGCCTCGGCCCGCTCTCCACCTCGAAGATCACCACGGGCCGGACCTTCACCGCGTCCCAGACCGACGCGAAGGTCGCGGTGCTCAGCGCCTCGTACGCCAAGGAGAACAAGAAGAAGGTCGGGGGGACCCTCACGATCTCCGGCACCAAGTACGCGGTCATCGGGATCGCGACGCCGGACACCGGCGAGTCCACGACCGACGTCTATCTGCCGCTGAAGCAGGCGCAGACGCTGGGCGACGCGAAGGACGAGGTCACCACGATCTACGTCAAGGCGACCGACTCGCAGCAGATCGACACCGTCAAGGCGACCGTCCGGAAGAACATCCCGGGGACGACGGTCACCACCTCGGCGGACCTCGCGTCCACCGTCTCCGGCTCCCTGTCGACCGCCTCCAACCTGGCGAGCAGCGTCGGCAAGTGGCTGTCCGTCGCGGTCCTGGTCGCCGCGTTCCTGGTGGCGGCGCTGCTGACCTCCTCGGCCGTGTCCCGCCGGGTGCGTGAGTTCGGCACCCTCAAGGCGCTCGGCTGGCCGTCGCGCCGGGTCACCCGCCAGGTCGTCGGCGAGTCCGTCGTGAACGGTCTGCTCGGCGGCACGCTCGGGATCGCCCTCGGCCTCGGCGCGGCGTACGCGGTGACGGCGATCAGCCCGAAGCTGACCGCGGAACTCGGCTCCACCGGCGGTGGCGGCATGGGCGGTGGCCCCGGTGGCGGCGGGCCCGGCCGGCAGACGGTCAAGAACACCGTGGAGATCGCGCTCTCCGCGCCGGTCTCGGTGACCACCGTCGCGCTCGCGGCGGGCCTGGCCGTCGCGGGCGGTCTCGTGGCCGGCGCGATGGGCGGCTGGCGCGCCTCCCGGATGCGCCCCGCGGACGCGCTGCGCAGCGTCGCGTAACCCCCTTCCCCCCGGCGCCGGACGCACCCCGGTCCGGGGCGCCGCACCCGCATACCCACGCCGCCCCGGATCGCGGCGCCCCGACCCCCTCATCTTCGGAGAACCTCATGTACAAGCTCACCGGCGTCACCAAGCGCTACACGCGGGGCAAGGAGACGGTGGAGGCGCTGCGCGGCGTCGACCTCACCATCGAGGACGGCGACCAGCTCGTCATCCAGGGCCCCACCGGCGGCGGCAAGTCCACCCTGCTCCAGATGATCGGCGGCCTGGACCGCCCGTCCGCCGGCAGTGTCGAACTGGACGGCGTCGACCTCGCCTCCGTCGGCGAGGCCAGGCTCACCCGGCTGCGCGCCGAGAAGGTCGGCATCATCTTCCAGTCGTTCAACCTCATCCCGACGCTGACCGCGCGGGAGAACGTCGAGACCGCGCTCGTACCGCTCGGGGTGAGGCCCGCGGAGCGGCGCGAACGGGCCGCCGAGGCGCTGGCCTCGGTCGGTCTGGGCGAGCGGGCGGCGCACGCGCCGTCCGAACTGTCCGGCGGTCAGCAGCAGCGTGTCGCCATCGCGCGCGCCCTGGTCAAGAAGCCGAAGGTGCTCCTCGCGGACGAGCCGACCGGCAACCTGGACGAGGGCACCCGTGACGACATCATGGGGCTGCTGGAGGGGTTGTGGCACGAGTACGGGCTGACCTTCGTCCTGGTCACCCACGACTCGTCGATCGCCCGCCGGGCGCCGCGTCTGGCCACCATCAGGGCGGGGCGGATCACGTTGACCGAGCAGGGCGGCGACATGCGGCGCGCCGGGACGCGTCACTCCGTCGGCTGAGGGGTGGAGGCGGACGGCGGTGGCGGGACGGTTCTAGTTTCCCGGTTCCCCGTTCCCGGTTCCCCGTTCCCGGTTCCCCGTTCCCGGTTCTCCGTTCTCCGTTCTCCGTACGGGCGTTACGCCTGGCCCGTCTCGAAGCGGGTGACCCTGCCGCCGTCGACGGTGAAGTTCCACCGCGTCTTCATCTCGCCCCAGGTGTCGTTGCTGTAGCGGACGACGAGGGCGTGGCCGCCCCGGGACTCGCTGTCGACGTCCATGTGGCCGTGGGAGGAGAAGATCTCCTGCTCGGTCCAGTCGGCGAGGTCCCGGTCGGAGCCGTCGTCGGACATGGTCGCGCCGGGCGCGAGGGCGGCCTCGAACGCCGCTCGGTCATGGGCGTTCACAGCGGTGACGAAGGCCCGCACGGCCGGATCGCTGAGTCTGGCTACCTGAATCGTCATGGCAGTCAGCGTCACACCGCTCCCGCCGTCCCGCCACCCGTCCCGGCACCCTTCCGGCCCCGCGGCCGACCCCCGCCGGCCACCCGGCCGGCACCCGAACAGCCGCGCGCGCCGGGTGCGGGACGGCGGCACGGGCGACGGTGGGGGCAGGCCGGCGGAGGAAGGCCGGCGGAGAAAGCATGCCGTCATCTCACGAGCCCGGTTGGGAGCCACCGTGACCTGTTTCGACCGTAGGGACCTCGGACTGCTGCTGCTCCGTCTGGGCACGGGCGGCGTGCTGGCCGCGCACGGGACGCAGAAGCTGTTCGGGTGGTTCGGCGGGGGCGGCCTCTCCGGGACGGGCATCGCCATGGCGGCGATGGGATACGTGCCGGGGAAGCGGAGCGCGCTCGCGGCGGGCCTCGCCGAGGCGGGCGGTGGCACCCTGCTGGCGCTGGGCCTCGCGACACCCGCGGCCGGCGCCTCCGCGGCCGGTGCGATGGCGGGCGCGACCGCGGTGCACCTGCCGCACGGGTTCTTCGCCAGTGAAGGCGGCTTCGAGCACGCGGCGTCGCTGGGTCTGACGGCCGCGGGGCTCGCCGTGACGGGCCCCGGCCGGATCTCGCTGGACCATCTGCTCGGCCACACCGTGAACCGGGGCTGGATGGTCCCCGCCGCGCTGGGAGTGACGGCCGCGGCCACGCTGGCCGTGGTCGGCGCGCGCACCAAGCGGGTGCGGCGCGCCGCCGAGGGCGAACAGACGGCGCTGTTCGACGAGTAGGAGCGGGGTCACTGGTGGGCGGGTCCACCGGCGGGCGGGGCCTCTGGGTGAGGCCTGTGGTGGGCGCGTCCGCGAGCAGGCGTCGGGCGGCTCGCCCTGGGGGAGGCTGGTCCCATGGCTGACGAAGACCTCTGGGACTCGATCGACCGCCTGCACGACTGGCTCGGCACCGACCGCTCACGAGAGGGCCGGACGCCTGACGGGCGGACACAGGACGGACGGGCGCCTGATCGCCGGACGCCTGACGGGCAGGCGCACGACGGGCAGGCGCACGGCGACCGGCCGCACGACGGTCGTGAGGAGCTGCTCCTGCGCATCCTGAAGCTGTCGGAGGAGGTCGGCGAGGTCGCCCAGGCGGTGATCGGCGCGACCGGCCAGAACCCGCGCAAGGGCACCACGCACACCTGGGACGACGTACGGTCCGAGCTCTGCGACGTCGTGATCACGGGCCTGGTCGCTCTGCGCACCCTGGCGCCGGACGCGCGCGAGGTGTTCACGTCCCACCTGGCCGGCGTCACCGACCGGTCTCTCGGCACGGGCCGGGGCTCGGAGTGAACTGTCGCCGCCGTCAAAGGAGTTCCGGGGCGATGTGGTTCGCGTCGGAGGCCGGGAGGTACCGCGCGGGAGGGGGATCCGTACCGTCGTACCACCGTCTGAGAGGGTGACCGCATGCGCCTGATACTCGTCCGCCACGGACAGACACCGTCCAATGTGGAGTTCCTGCTGGACACCGCCGCGCCGGGACCGGGGCTGACCGCCCTCGGGGAGGAACAGGCCGCCGCGCTGCCCCAGGCGCTGGCGGACGAGAAGATCGACGCGCTGTACGCCTCCACGCTGACCCGCGCCCGGCTGACCGCCGCCCCGCTGGCGGCCGCGCGCGGGCTGGAGGTGCGCGTCCGGGAGGGCATCCGGGAACTGTCCGCCGGGGACCTGGAGATGCTGCGCGGGGACACCGAGGAGGCACGGGGCTACCTCACGACGGCGTTCGCCTGGGCGGCCGGGGAGACCGCGCTGCGGATGCCGGGCGGGGAGAGCGGCGCGGAGGCGCTGAGCCGGTTCGACACGGTCGTCGCGGAGGCCGCGGCCAGCGGGGCCGGAGCCGTCGCGATGGTCAGCCACGGCGCCGCGATCCGGGTGTGGACGGCGGCCCGCGCGCGCAACGTCGAGGTGTCCTTCGCCACCGGCCACCGGCTGGACAACACCGACGTGGTGATCCTGGAGGGTTCCCCGGCGGACGGCTGGACCGCCGTCTCCTGGGCGGGCACGCCACTGGACGGAGCGGCTTCCGGCCGGGAGAGCGGGCCCACGGGACAGCCGCTGGGTCCCGCCGGTGAGGCGCCGGTACCGAACGAGTAGGCCGCCGGCGCGCACCGGCCGCCGCCGGGCGGGGACGTCATCGGGTCCCCGCGGACACCTCACCCCGGCGGCATGTTGTACGGCGTGACCACCTGGATCGCCGACGGGAGGGACGGGCCCTCGTCCGGGAGGGCCTGGTGGGCCCGCATGATGGTCTGGCAGGCGCGGCGCATGTCCTGGCGCAGGTCGTGGTGGAGCACCGCGGACAGCCGCCGCTCCCCCAGGAGCCGGGTGTTGTCGTGGTCGAGGTCGTGGGCGACGAAGGCCAGCAGGTCCCGGCCGAGCGCGTCGAAGGCCTCGATGGTCGCGGTGTTCCCGCCGCCGATGGAGTACACGGCGTTGATCTCCGGGTCCCGCTCCAGGGCCGCGCGGACGAGCTCCCGCTGGGTGGAGTCGAGCCCGTCGCTGTCGGTGACCTCGACCAGCCGGCGCTCCGGCCGCGCGGCGCGCATCTCGCTGCGGAAGCCCATCTCGCGCTCCTCCTCGTTGCGGAAGGAACCCCGGCTGATGGTGACGAGCACATGGCCGGGACCGTCGCCGAGCCACTGGCGGATCAGATAGGCGGCGGTCGCTCCGGCGGCCCGGTTGTCGATGCCGACGTACGCCCTGCGCGAGCTGCTGGGCAGGTCCGTCACGAGCGTGACCACGGGGATGCCGGCCGCCACCAGCCGTCCGACCGCGGTGGTGACCTCGGGCACGTCGGGCGCCTTGAGGATCACCCCCTGCGAGCCGCGCGCGGCGATCCTGTCCAGGTCCTTCACCAGCTCCGCCGCGGGGTCCGTCTCCCGGAAGTGGAAGCGTGAGCGCACGATCGCCGGGTGCAGGGACGGCAGTTCGGCCTCCAGGGCGTCGCGCACCGCGGAGGAGAACCGCTCCGGGGTCTGCATCACGATGTCGATCATGAAGGTGCGCCCGCCGATGCGGACCTGGGCACGCTGGCGGTCCAGGTCCTCGATGGCCTGCCGTACCTCCCGGGCCGTGCTCTCGCGGACGCCGCCCCGGTGGTTGAGGACCCGGTCGACCGTCGCCTCGCTCAGCCCGGCCTGACGGGCGATCTCACGGATCGTATAGGGGTGTCCCATGGCTCTTCCCGGAAGTCGTTGATGGATTTTTGATGGGTTTCTGCTCATTGAATGATGGGCGCGGGTTCATAAGACTGGCGGAAACGGCCGCGCGGCGAAAGGACCCTGCATGGCTTCCCAGGACGCGGGACCACGGGTGTGGCTGAGCGGGGACACGGACTGCGACCTCGACGCCTTCCGCGCACTGGTCGCCGAGCGCACCGATCCGCGCGACTACCCGTACGCCGCCGACGTCGCCCGGAACGTCCCGCTCTACGACAGCGACCGCGTCCGGGCGGCCGACCCGAGGGCGGTGCGGACCGAATGGGTGCGCGCGCTGCTGGACGGCCCCGGCATCGTGGTGCTCCGGGGCGCGTTCGCGGACCTCGACCTGGTGGACCGGGCCTCGGACGTCTTCCGCGCGCTGATCGAGCGGGAGCGGGCGAGCGGCACGGCCCGCGGTGACCACTTCGCGAAGCCCGGCGCCAACGACCGGGTGTGGAGCGCCCTGGACAAGACGGCCCTGCACGCCCCCGACGTCTTCGCCGACTACTACGCCAACGACATGCTGGCCCTGGTCTGCGAGGCCTGGCTCGGCCCCGGCTACCAGGTCACCTCCCAGATCAACGTGGTCAACCCGGGCGGCGCGGCGCAGAGCGTGCACCGGGACTACCACCTCGGTTTCCTCTCCGACGAGCGCGCGGCCCGCTACCCGGCGCACGTCCACCGCCTCTCCCCCGCGCTCACCCTCCAGGGCGCGGTGGCGCACTGCGACATGCCCGTGGAGTCCGGCCCGACGCTCTACCTGCCGCACTCGCAGAAGTACGAGCCCGGCTACCTGGCCTGGCGGCGCCCGGAGTTCACCGCGTACTTCGAGGAGCACCACGTACAGCTCCCGCTGGCCAAGGGGGACGCGGTCTTCTTCAACCCGGCGCTCTTCCACGCGGCGGGCCACAACCGCACGACGGACGTCCGACGGATGGCGAACCTGCTGCAGATCTCCTCCGCCTTCGGCCGCGCGATGGAGACGGTGGACCGGGAGGCGATGGTGAACGCGCTGTTCCCGGTGCTGCTGCGCCGCCGGAGCGCGGGCGCGGGCGAGGCGTGGCTGCGCCGGGTGGTGGCGGCCTGCGCGGAGGGCTACCCGTTCCCCACGGACCTCGATCTGGACCCGCCCCTGGAGGGGCTCGCCCCGCCGTCCCAGGCCGACACGGTGTGGCGGGCCCTCACGGAGGAGTGGAGCCCCCGGCGGCTGCGCCAGGAACTGCGGGCCGGCGCCGAGCGCCGCCGCACTTGAGTACTCACGTCAGGGGAGAACCGATGGGACCACTTCTCGAGGACAGGGTCGTCCTCGTCAACGGCGGCAGCCAGGGCGTCGGCGCGGGCGTCGTACGGGCGGCCGTCCGCGAGGGCGCGACGGTCGCGTTCACCGGGCGCCGCGCCGAACTCGGTGAACGGTTCGCCGCGGAGACCGGCGCCACCTTCGTACGGGCCGATCTCGCCGATCCCGCGCAGGCGCGCGCCGGTGTCGAGCGGGTCGTGGCCGCGCACGGACGGCTCGACTGTCTCGTCAACGCGGCGGGACTGACCTCGCGCGGCACCCTCCTGGACACCACGCCCGAGCTCTTCGACGCGCACATCGCGGTGAACCTGCGGGCGCCGTTCTTCGCGATGCAGGCGGCGGTCCGGCACCTGGTGGACCGCGGGGCACCGGGCACCGTCGTCAACATCATCACCTCCTCCGCGCACGGCGGACAGCCCTTCCTCGCCCCGTACGTGGCCGCCAAGTCCGGGCTCATGGGTCTGACCCGCAACGCCGCGCACGCCCACCGCTGGGACCGGATCCGGATCAACGGCCTGAACATCGGCTGGACGGACACCGAGGGCGAGGAGGAGATCCAGCGCGCCTTCCACGGCGCGGGCGACGACTGGCGGGAGGAGGCGGCGAGCCGGCTCCCGATGGGCAGGCTCGGCCAGGTCGACGAGATCGCCGACTTCGTCGTCCTCCTGCTCTCCGACCGCAGCGGTGTGGTCACGGGCTCGGTCGTCGACTGGGACCAGACCGTCCTCGGCGGACTCGACTGAACTCGGCCCCACGTCGGCCCGCGGGGCGGCGCACAGGGCTGACGGCTACGACTTTCAGGCTTTAGGAGCAACTTCTCATGCGTATAGGGATTCTGGGACTGGGCCGGATCGGCGCCTTCCACACCGCGACGCTCGCGGGACTCGACGCGGTGGACTCGCTGGTGGTCACCGACCCCGTGGCCGCGGCGGCCGACGCGGCGGTCGAGCGCTTCGGGGCGACGGCGGTGGACTCCCCCGAGGCGGTACTCGCCGCCGGGGTCGACGGCATCGTGGTGGCGGCCGCCACCGACGCGCACCCCGCGCTCATCCTGGCCGCGGTCGAGGCGGGCATCCCCGTCTTCTGCGAGAAGCCGGTGGCACGGACGGTCGAGGAGAGCGTCGCCGTGCTGCGCGCCGTCCAGGACAGCGGCGTCGAGGTGCACATCGGCTACAACCGGCGCTTCGACGCGGGCTGCGTGGCCGCGCGCAAGGCCGTGGTGAGCGGCGAACTCGGCAAGCTGCACACCGTACGGTCCACGACCCTGGACCCGGCGCCGCCGCCGGCCGCGTACGTGGCGGTCTCCGGCGGCATCTTCCGCGACTGCGCCGTGCACGACTTCGACATCGTGCGCTGGGTCACCGGCCGCGAGGTGGTCGAGGTGTACGCGGCCGGCGGCAACCGCGGGGCCGAGTACATCGCCGAGGCGGGCGACGTCGACACCGCGTCCGCGATCCTCACCCTCGACGACGGCACCCTCGCGCTGGTCTCCAACTCCCGCCACAACGCCCGCGGTTACGACGTCCGCCTGGAACTGCACGGCATGCGCGACAGCATCGCCGTGGGCCTGGACGACAAACTCCCCCTGCGCTCGGTGGAACCCGGGGCGACCTTCCCCGCGGGCACCCCGCACGACTTCTTCATGGACCGCTTCGCCCCCGCCTACCGCGCCGAACTGACCGCCTTCACCGAGGTCGTCGCGGGCCGCGCCACCTCTCCCTGCACGGTCGCCGACGCGATCGAGGCGAGCTGGATCGCGGAAGCGTGCGCGTTGTCGCTGGCGGAGCACCGGGCGGTGCGGGTGGAGGAGGTACGACGGGGCTGAGCCGGTCCGGCGGGGTGCGGCCGGCCCGGCGTGACGCGCCGCGTGCGCGGCCGGCTGAGAACGGTCTCACGTGACGGCGAGGGACTTCTCGCCACCTGGCGCGGCAAGCCCCTTGAATGATCGGAAAGGGCCTCCGACGCGGTTCGGAGGCCCTTTCCGGGCAAAGCCACGCGTGGCGGCAGACGAGTCGGGCTGTACGCCGGGTTCTGTTCCCCGGGTCCTCGCGGACGTCGGGGAGACGGCCATCCATCTAGGGCCGGTGTTGCCACCGGCCTCGTGCGGTCTACCCGCGGACTCGGGCGAGCAGCCCTCGAACGTCCGCGCAGAGCGCGTTTCACGGCGCTCCTTTTGACCTTGCTCCGGGTGGGGTTTACCTAGCCGCCTGAGTCACCTCAGGCGCTGGTGGTCTCTTACACCACCGTTTCACCCTTACCCGGCGCCGAAGCGCCGGGCGGTCTGTTTTCTGTGGCACTGTCCCGCGGGTCACCCCGGGTGGCCGTTAGCCACCACCCTGCCCTGTGGAGCCCGGACGTTCCTCGGGAAGGTCCGCAAGGACCTCCACGCGACCGTCCGCCCGGCTCGTCTGCCGTGTGGACCATGGTACCGGGCGGACGGCCCGCCTCGGTCCGGCCGTCGCCGTCGCCGTCGCCAGGACCGAGCCGGCCAGGATGAGGGCGAAGGCCGCGAGGGTGCCGGGGGTCAGGCGTTCGTCCAGGAAGAGGGCGCCGGCGGCGACGGCGATCGCCGGGTTGACGTACGTGATCACCGTCGCCCGCGTCGGGCCCGCCTCCTTGATGAGTTCGAGGAAGGCCACGAAGGCGACCGCGGTGCAGATGACGCCGAGGCCCGCCAGCGCGGTCAGGACCTGGGCCGAGGGGACCGAGGAGGGCCAGGTGGCGGCCGCGGCGGGGGCGTAGACCAGGGCCGCCAGGGTCAGGCACGGGGCCGTGAGGTGGAGTGAGGGGACGTCCTTGAGGTGGCGGGCGGCTATCACCGGCGCCGTGGCATAGCCGACGACCGTCAGCAGCACCTCGGCGAGCGAGCGGGCGTCGCCGCCGGTCAGATGCGGGATCGTGAGGACCGCGACGCCGGACAGACCGAGGGTCAGGCCCGACATGCGGCGGGCGCCCAGGCGTTCGGTGTCGCCGAAGAGCCGGGCGGCGGCCACGCCGACGATCGGGACGCCCGCGATCAGCAGGCCCGCCGTGGAGCTGGACAGATGACGCTCGGCGTCGGTCAGGGTCCACCAGGGGACGATGATCTCGATGCACGCGAAGGCCAGCATGGGGCGCCAGTGGCTCCGTACGCTCCGGGTGAGGCCGGTGAAACCCCCTTGGCGGAGGGCGAAGGGCAGCAGCAGCGCGGCGCCCACCGCACAGCGCGTGAACACCACCACGGACGGGGACACCCCGTCCACCGCCACTTTGATCATCAGGTAGGGGATGCCCCAGACCACTCCCATCAGGGAGAACAGGAACCAGCCGCGTGCAGTCATGCGGGCAGTGTGGGCCGGGTGAGGGGCCCTCGTCTTGAACGTCGTTGCACTGCGCCGGCTCGGACGTCGTCGTACGGCGCCGGCGCGAGCGGCGGCGCGCTACGACCGCACGCTCGCCCGGTACGCCGCCGGGGTCACCCCCAGCACCCTGCGGAACCAGCGCGTCAGGTGCGCCTGGTCCGCGAAGCCCACGAGGGAGGCGACCTCGGCCGGGCGCAGACCGCGTTCCAGCAGGCCGCGGGCCCTGTTCACCCGGTGCTGCGCCAGCCAGGCGTACGGGGGCATGCCCATCGTCGTACGGAAGGCACGCAGCAGCTGGTAGCGGGACAGGCCGAGGTCGGCGGCGAGGTCCGCGAGGGAGGGCGGGGTGAGGAGTTCGTCGGCGAGGCGGTCGCGGACCGTGAGGGCGACGGTGCCCGCGCCGGGGATGGTCTCGCGGTCGGGGCGGGCCGTGGAGTGGCGGCAGGCCAGGGCCGTGAGCAGCCAGGGGATGCGGGACTCCGCCTCCAGCGGGTCGGGGCAGGCGCTCAGGTCGGTGTGCGCGGCGCGCAGGGCGGCGGCCAGTTCGGGGTCGTCGATGAGGGGGTCACGGAAGTGCGGGGCGGTGCGGGTGCCCTCGGCGAGGAGGGCGGCGTGCGGGTACAGGGCGCGGTAGGCGTAGCCGTCGGGGATCGCGGGGCCGCCGGTGTGGGCCTCGCCGGGGGCGAGGACGACGATCGAGCCCGGGCCGGTGTGGATACGGCCGCCTCGGTAGTCGATGAACTCGGCGCCGCCCACGCAGACGCCGACCGTGTACTCCTCGTGGGCGTGCGGGGCGTAGCGGTGGTTCTCGAAGCGGGCGGTGAGCAGGTCGAGGGGGTGGCCGTCCCGGCCGAGGGTGGCTCGGGTCCAGCGGGTCTCTTCACGTCCTGCGCGCATGTTCGTTCTCCCCCGGTGTCGTCAGGCGGTGCAACGCCGGCGGGGGCTGTTCCATGCCCTGGCCTCCGGCTTGTCCCCGCTTTTCTTCGCCCCCGCCGCCCCTGCCCGTCCCATCCCTGGGGCTGCGCCCCGGACCCCGCCTGGGGCTGCGCCCCCGGACCCCTGCGGGGCTCCGCCCCTGCACCCCGCCAAGGGGCTGCGCCCCCTGGACCCCCGCTCGCCCGAAGGGCTCGTCCTCAAGCGCCGGACGGGCTGGAGGATGCGGGCCCCGGACAAGAGACCGGCGGCTGGATACGTCTGAAGGCCGACGCCCGCGACCGGTGCTGCGCGGCTCGCGTCGGCGTGGACCGAACCGCGACTCGGGCCCCCGCGGACCGATCCGTCCCTCACGCCGGCGCGAACAGTACCTTCGTCGTGCCCGGGTCCGCCGCCGTGAGGCGTACGCGCAGGTGTTCGCCGAGGGGGAGTTTCGAGCGGCCGCCCGCGATACGGGCGACGACCGCCGGGGACTCCAGCTGCACCGTGCCCACGGTGGGGTCATGGTCCTGTACGTCGACCACGCAGGCCTCGAAGAGGTCGCCGACCCGGTCCTTGAGCAGTGCGGCCTCGACGATGTCGACGCACTCGCGCTCCACGGTGCCCGCGCGCCGGCTGCCCTCGGCCATCTCCTTGGGAAGGGCGTCGAGGGCGGTGAGGACCCAGTCCGGGGGCTCTCGGTCCTCGGCGGCCGCGAGGCAGATCTCCGCGGCGTAGCGGTCGCCGAGGCGGCGCAGGGGGGCCGTGCAGTGGGCGTAGGGCGCGGCGACGGCCGCGTGGCAGGTGACCTCGGGCAGCAGGCCGTCGCGGAAGACCGTGTAGCCCGCGCCGCGCAGCAGCGTCGTGCACTCCTGGAGGAACGCCGCGTGGTGCGGCCGGTGCGGGTCGAGGGAGCGGATGAGCTGGGCGTACGAGACGTGGTGCGGCCAGTCGATGCGCAGGGCCTTGGCGGTGCGGCGCAGCCGGCCGACGGCTCCGTCGGGGGCGGCCGGGAGCGTGCGCAGGACGCCTGCGCCGTGGGCGAGCATCAGGTCGGCCGCGGCCATCCCGGTGAGCAGGGAGATCTGGGCGTTCCAGCCCTCGGTGGGGAGGGGGGCGCGGTAGGCGAGTGCGCAGGTCCCGTCCCTCTCGACGATCTCCTGTTCGGGGACGTCGAGCGAGATCCCGCCGCGTTCCGCCTCCAGGCGCTCGCGCAGCGCGCCGATGTCCTTGAGGAGGGCGAGGGGTTCCTCGGCCGTCCCCGCGTCGATGCGGCGCTGGACGTGCGCGTAGTCGAGCTTGGCCCGGCTCCGTACGAGGGAGCGGCGTACGTCGGTCGACTCGGTGCGGCCGTCCGCGTCGAGGTCCAGCGTCCACAGCACGGCCGGGCGGGTCCGGTCGGGAAGGAGGCTGGCGGCGCCCTCGGAGAGCCGGGGCGGGTGGAGGGGGACGCTCCCGTCGGGGAAGTAGAGCGTGGTGACGCGGCGGTGTGCCTCGGCGTCGAGCGGGCCGCCGGGTGTCACGAAGGCGGCGACGTCGGCGATCGCGTACCGCACGCGGTAGCCGCCCCCCTCGCGCCGTGCGAGGTGCATCGCCTGGTCGAGGTCCATGGACGCCGGCGGGTCGATCGTGAAGAAGGGGATGTCCGTCGCGTCGTGGGAGGGCGCCCGGGGTGGCCGGCCCGCCTCCTCCAGGACGTCGGGCGGGAAGCTCTCGGGCACGCCGAGCTCGGTGCGCAGGGCGCGCAGGGCGGCCCCCAGGGGAGCCTCCGGTGCGCAGACGGCGCGCATGTGGCGGCGGGGCATGGGTCGAGCGTAGGTCGCCCGCGGGCGTCGGGCACCCCGGGCCGCACCCCTTAGGCTGGCGCCGGGCCACCCCCACCGTGAGGAGAACACCACTGTGCTCGTGCTACTGCCGCCCTCCGAGGGGAAGGCCCCCTCGGGCCGGGGAACCGCTCTGAAGCTGGAGTCGCTGACCCTGCCCGGCCTCACCGAGGCACGTCGGGCGGTCCTCGACGAGCTGGCCGAGCTGTGCGCCGGTGACGAGGAGAAGGCCCGCGAGGTGCTGGGGCTGAGCGAGGGGCTGCGCGGCGAGATCGCCAAGAACACGGAGCTGCGCACCACCGGCGCGCGGCCGGCCGGGGAGATCTACACGGGGGTCCTGTACGACTCGCTGGACCTCGCCTCGCTGGACACGGCCGCCAAGCGGCGCGCGAGCCGTTCGCTGCTGGTGTTCTCTGGGTTGTGGGGCGCGGTCCGGGTGACGGACCGGATCCCGTCGTACCGCTGCTCGATGGGCGTGAAGCTGCCCGGGCTCGGGGCGCTCGGCGCGCACTGGCGGGCCCCGATGGCCGCGGCGCTGCCGGAGGCGGCCGGGGACGGGCTGGTGCTCGATCTGCGGTCCTCGGCGTACACGGCCGCGTGGAAGCCGAAGGGCGAGGTCGCCGGGCGGACGGCGACGGTACGGGTGCTGCACTCGCAGTGGGTGGACGGGGTCGAGAAGCGGTCGGTCGTCAGCCACTTCAACAAGGCGACGAAGGGCCGGATCGTCCGCAGCCTGCTGAGCGCGGGCGCGGCGCCCAGGAACCCGGCCCAGCTGCTGGAGGCACTGCGGGATCTCGGGTACGTGGTGGAGGCGAAGGCACCGGCCGGCGCGGGCCGGCCGTGGGCGCTCGACGTGGTGGTGACCGAGATCCACTAGCGGCCGTCCGGGGGCGTCGCAGGGGACAGCCCTCAGTCGCAGGGGACGGTCCTCATGGGCATTGCAGCATGCGCAACGACCTTTGCGCATGCTGCGAGCCCGGGGCAGGATGACGGGCATGACGTCGTCACCGCCCTCGCCTTCGCCCGCGTCCGCCTCCGCCTCCGTGCTGGATCTCGCGCCCGTCATGCCCGTCGTGGTGGTCACGGACGCCGCCGACGCGGTGCCGCTGGCGCGGGCGCTGGTCGCGGGCGGACTCCCCGCGATCGAGGTGACGCTGCGGACCCCGGCCGCGCTGGACGCCATCCGGGCGATCGCCGCCGAGGTGCCGGACGCGGTGGTCGGCGCCGGCACCGTCATCACGCCGGCCCAGGTGAAGGACACGGTGGCCGCCGGAGCGCGCTTCCTGGTCAGTCCGGGCTGGACGGACGGACTGCTCGACGCCATGAAGGCGTCCGGGGTGCCGTTCCTGCCGGGGGTGTCCACGGCCTCGGAGGTCGTGGCGCTGCTGGAGAGGGGGGTGCGGGAGATGAAGTTCTTCCCCGCGCAGGCGGCGGGCGGGACGGCGTATCTCAGGTCACTGGCCGGACCGCTCCCCCAGGCCCGGTTCTGCCCCACCGGCGGCATCGCCGCGGACTGCGCCGCGGAGTACCTCGCACTGCCCAACGTCGGCTGCGTGGGCGGCACCTGGATGCTTCCCGGCGACGCGATCGCGGCGAAGGACTGGGGCCGGATCGAGTCGCTGGCCAGGGACGCGGCGACGCTGTACGCCCGTTGAGGCCCGCCGCGGCGATCAGCTCACCCGGATGACGACCTTGCCGAAGGCCGCGCCGCTCTCGTAGTGACGGAACGCCTCGCGCACCTCGTCGGTGCCGAAGCCGAAGACCCGGTCGACGACGGGACGCGTCCCGTGCAGCGCGAGCGCCCTGTTCATGGACTCGAAGTGGGCCCGGCTGCCGACGAACACCCGGCGGATGGTCGCCAGGCTCGAACCGTACGCCGCGTGGGAGATCTCGATGCCGGACCGGCGCGGGTTCCCGGTGATCAGGAGCACGATCTGGCCGTACAGCGCGGCGGCGCGCATCGACTGCTCGACGGTGTCGGGGCCGTTGGTCTCGACGACGAGGTCGGCACCGCGCCCGCCCGTCAACTCCCGCACCACGGAACCCCACGCGGGGTGTCGTACGTAGTCGACGACATGGTCCGCGCCGAGCGCCCTGAGCCGGTCGGCCCTGGCGGCGCTCGACGTCGTCGCGACGACCCGGGCGCCCAGCGTCTTGGCGAACTGCACGGCGAAGAGGGACACCGCGCCGGTGCCGAGCGTGAGCACGGTCTGTCCCGGGGCGAGTGGCTCGCCGCCGGTGAGGGAGTGCCACGCGGTGACGCCGGCGCAGGGCAGACAGGCGGCCTCCTCCCAGGTCAGATGGTCCGGGACGGGTACCGCCGCCGCCTGGTCCAGCCGGGCGTACTCGGTGAGCATGCCGTCGAGGGTGGCACCCGGCTGGTCGAGGAGGTCCAGGGTGATCCGTCCGTCGAGCCACTTCGGGAAGTACGTCCCCGCCACCCGGTCGCCGACCGCGAACCGGGTCACCTCCCCGCCCACCGCGACGACCTCTCCGGCGCCGTCGCTCACCGGGATCACGTCCGGCCGGGCCTTGAGCGGATAGGTCCCCTTCATGATCAGCAGATCGCGCTTGTTGAGGGAGACGGCCCGCACGCGGACCAGGATCTCCCCGGGGCCGGGCACGGGTCGGGCCGTCTCGCGCGGGACGACGCCGTCGATGGTGCCGAGCGTCTCGAGGTGGTACGTACGCATGTCTCCCCCTGCGTCGGGTGTTCCGTGTGCGCCTGCGTGGATGCGTCCATGCTGTTCGGAGGGGGGCCGTGCCTCAATTCCCGGCGGGGTATGACGGATCGTCCCGGGGACGCGGCCGGACCACTGCCGACCCGATGACGTCCCGCTGCCGACCCGCTGCCGTCCCGATGACGTACAACTGGTCCATGGTCACCGGCATCGTGAGCGAACCTCCCCCTTTCGCGCGGGAGTTGCTGCGCTGGCGCACCGCCCGCCGGGTCAGTCAGCTGGAGCTCGCCTCACGGGCCGGGACGACACAGCGGTACGTCAGCTTCATCGAGCGCGGGCGTTCGGTGCCCGGCAGGGAGATCGTGATCAGGCTCGCCGAGTCACTGGGCCTGACCCTGAGGGAACGCAACTCGCTGCTGCTGGCGGCCGGTTACGCGCCGGCGTTCGCGGAGTCACCGCTCGACGCGGTCGCGCTGCGGCCCGTGCGGGAGGCGCTGCACAGCATCCTGGAAGGACATCTGCCGTATCCGGCGGTGGTGGCGGGTCCGCGGGGTGAACTCGTCGCGGCGAACGCGGCGTTCGAGGTGCTCACGGAGGGAGCCGCCGCGGAACTGCTCGCCCCGCCGGTGAACGTGCTGCGGCTCGCGCTGCACCCGCGGGGCATGGGGTCGCGGGTGGTGAACCTGGACGCGTGGGGGCAGCACATCGTGGAGAACCTGCGGGCCCGGGCCGCGCGCAGCCCCGACCCGCGGCTCGACGCGCTGGTCGAGGAGCTGGCCCGGTACGTACCGGCGGGCGAGCCCGGCGCGGAGTACCTCGGCTTCGCCGTCCCGCTGCGACTGCGTTGCGCGGAGGGCAAGTTGAGGCTGCTCACCACACTGACGTCGTTCGCGACCGCCGTCGACGTCACGCTCGCCGAACTCCACCTGGAGGCGTTCCTGCCGGCGGACCCCCGGACCGCGGAGATCCTCCGGGAGCGGGACGCCCGGCGGGGTGGGAGCGGCGAACCGGTCAGCGGAGGTGAGAGGTGTCGTTGAAGAGGCGCAGGCTGGCGTTGCCGTCCGCGTAGTACGCCACCGCGGACAGGGAGGCCGCGGACAGTTCCATCCGGAACAGCGACTCCGACGGGGCGCCGATCGCGAGCCGTACGAACGTCTTGATCGGGGTGACGTGGGTGACGAGCAGGACCGTGCGGCCCGCGTAGGCGGCGATCAGCCTGTCGCGGGTGGCGGCGACGCGGCGGCCCGTCGCCTCGAAGCTCTCGCCGCCGCCGGTGGGTTCGGCCTCCGGCGAGGCGAGCCAGGCGTTCAGGTCGTCGGGGTGACGTTCCCGGACCTCGGCGAAGGTCAGACCCTCCCAGGCGCCGAAGTCCGTCTCGCGCAGGCCGTCGTCGACGGTCACGTCGAGCCCGAGACGCTCGGCGACGGCTTCGGCGGTCTGCCGGGTCCGGGTGAGCGGGGAGGCCACGATCGCCTGGATCGTGCCGCGGGCGGCCAGCGCCGCGGCGACCCGCTCGGCCTGCTCCC
Source organism: Streptomyces sp. NPDC059668 (assembly GCF_042734135.1). NCBI lineage: Bacteria > Bacillati > Actinomycetota > Actinomycetes > Kitasatosporales > Streptomycetaceae > Streptomyces > Streptomyces sp. NPDC059668. The sequence continues at coordinate 24,529 of NZ_JBHWEL010000025.1, forward strand.
GGCCGACGTCCGACAGCGAGGGGTCGGTGCCGCCGCTGCCGGAGAACCGCTTCTGCGGGGTCAGGGGGGTCTCGCCGTGCCGCAGCAGGACGAAGGTCGCGGGCGCGCCCATGTCGGGGGCGGCGCCCCATCCGACGGCCGGGGCGGCGGTGGCCACGTTCCGCGCGGCCCGTACGTCGTGCTGCGCGGTCGGTGCATCGTCCTGCCCGGCCCGTACGTCGTGCTGCGCGGGCGCTACGTCCTGCCGCGCGGCCCGTACGGCGCCCTGCTCGCCCCGTACGTCCCGCTGCGCGGTCGGTGCATCGTCCTGCCCGGCCCGTGCGGCGTGCCGCGTGGCCCGTACGTTCTGTGCGGCCCGTTCGTCGTTCTCGGACTTCGTGGCTTCGCCGGCGCCCGGTGACGGGGGTGCGACGGGAGTCGTCGGGCTGCCGGACGGTGGGGGCTGGTCGCGCGGTTCCCCGCGCCCCTGAGGGGGGGGGCCCCGGGCCGCGGGGGGGCGGGCGCCGCCCCCGCCCCCGCGCCCCGGGGGGCGCGCGCGCGCGGCCC
>NZ_JBHWEL010000025.1:25084-71507 GCF_042734135.1 Streptomyces sp. NPDC059668
CGGTACCCCGCGCCCCTCGCGGGGCGTCCGCAGGGCCGCGCGGGCCTTCGCCGCGCCCGCCGCCGCGTCCCCGGGCGGGCCCGACGGCTCCGGCGCCGCGGGCCTCGTCGCCCTCGCGTCCAGTTCCGCCGTCGACCCCGACGGCGACCACTGCTCGCCCCGCTTCCCCGCGTCCATGGCCTCGTTGGCCAGGCGGTCGGCGTGCTTGTTCCGTTCGCGCGGGATCCACTCGTAGGTGACCTGCGCGGGCGGCAGGATCCGGGCGGCCTCGGCGGCCAGCGGCTTCATGTCCGGGTGCTTGATCTTCCAGCGGCCGGACATCTGCTCGACGACGAGCTTGGAGTCCATCCGGACCCGGACCGTGGCGGTCGGGTCCAGCTCGCGGGCCGCCGTCAGTCCGGCCACCAGGCCGCGGTACTCGGCGACGTTGTTGGTGGCGAAGCCGATGTACTCGGCCGCCTCCGCCAGCGTCTCCCCGGTGGCCGCGTCGATGACCACGGACCCGTACCCCGCGGGACCCGGGTTGCCCCGGGAACCGCCGTCGGCCTCGACGATGAACTCCCGCACGCCCACGGCCCCTACAGGCCGGACTCGGACGTGCGCACCAGGATCCGGCGGCAGTTCTCGCAGCGCAGCACGGTGTCCGGGGAGGCCGCCTTGACGTCGTTGACCTCGGTGATGTTGAGCTCCAGGCGGCAGCCCTCGCAGCGGCGCTGGTAGAGCCGGGCCGCGCCGACGCCGCCCTGCTGGTCGCGCAGCTTGTCGTAGAGCTTGAGGAGATCGGCCGGGACCGAACCCGCGACGACGCCGCGCTCCTTCGTCACCGTGGCCGTCTCACCGTCGAGGGACTCGAAGGCCGCGTCCCGGCGCCCGGTCGAGTCGTCGATCTTCGACTGGACGGAGGAGACCCGCTCGGTCAGCTCGGCGACCCGCTCCTGCGCGGACTCGCGGCGTTCCATGACCTCCAGGACGACGTCCTCCAGGTCGCCCTGCCGCTTGGCGAGGGAGGCGATCTCGCGCTGCAGGTTCTCCAGGTCCTTGGGGGAGGTCACGGCGCCCGAGTCCAGGCGCTGCTGGTCACGGGTGGCGCGCTGGCGCACCTGGTCGACGTCCTGCTCCGCCTTGGTCTGCTCGCGGGCGCAGTCGCTCTCCTCGGTCTGCGCGGCGACCAGCAGGTCGCGCAGCTGCGTGAGGTCCTTGTTCAGCGACTCGATCTCGGCGTGCTCGGGCAGCGACCTCCGCTTGTGCGCCAGCTGCTGCAGGCGTACGTCGAGGGCCTGGACGTCGAGGAGTCGGATCTGGTCGGCGGGCGCGGCGTTCAGTTGGGGGCTCCAGATGTGTCGGTGTTCGAGGCCGCGTGGGCGGTCCAGGGGTCGGTGACCGTCTTCGAGACGTGGACCCGCAGGTCCCATCCGTGGCGGTCGGAGATCTCGTCGAGCTGGGTGGCGGCCAGCTCGCACCAGGGCCACTCGGTGGCCCAGTGCGCCGCGTCGAGCAGCGCGAGAGGACGGGGGGCGCGGACCGCCGTGAACTCCGACGCCGGGTGATGGCGCAGGTCCGCGGTGAGGAAGGCGTCGACGCCCGCGGCACGCACGTCGTCGAAGAGGCTGTCGCCGGAGCCGCCGCTGACCGCGACGGTCCGTACGAGCGCGTCGGGGTCGCCCGCGACCCGGATGCCCTGCGCGGTGGCCGGCAGCCGCCCGGCGGCGCGCGCGGCGAACTCGCGGACGGTCACCGGGTGGTCCAGTTCACAGACGCGGCCCAGGCCACGGCGGCCTTCGGGGTCGGTCGGGTCCGGTACGAGGGGGCGTACGACACGGAGGTCGAGGGCGCCGGCCAGGGCGTCGGAGACACCGGGGTCGGCCCGGTCGGCGTTGGTGTGCGCGACGTGCAGCGCGATGTCGTTCTTGATGAGGGTGTGCACGACCCGGCCCTTGAAGGTGCCGGCCGCGACCGTCGTCGTCCCGCGCAGATAGAGCGGGTGGTGGGTGACCAGCAGGTCGGCGCCCAGTTCCACCGCCTCGTCGACGACGTCCTGGACCGGGTCGACCGCGAACAGGACCCGCGTGACCTCCTGGTCGGGGTCGCCGCAGACGGTGCCGACCGCGTCCCATCCCTCGGCCCTCTCGGGCGGCCAGAGGGTGTCGAGCGCGGCGATGACTTCAGACAGACGGGGCACGGGCAAAGGCTACCTGCCCCACGTCCGTGTCCCACCGGTCGCGGGTTCTCCCGACCGGGCGGGCGGACCGCCTCCGGGCACGGGGTCCGTGGTCACCCCGGCCCCACCCCCTCCTCCGCACCCCGCTCAGCACACCCGCCCCCGTTCCCTCAGGCGAATCGCGACATGGCCACCCTTATGTGTGAAGCGGCCGGGCGTCGGTCCCGCGTCTGTGCGTACGAAAACTAGCTTCGTCGCCGGAGGTGACCGAACGATGACGGCCTGTGCGACCGAGCCCGCGGCGGACCACGAGAACCACGAGAGCACGGAGAACACGGAACACGTGGAGAACGCCGATCACGAGACCGGGCGGGCCGGCCGCCCGGGATGCGTGATCACCGCCGACGGGACCTACGCGGCGCGCCTCGCGCTCGACGGCGAGTGCTGGTTCCCGGAGCGCTGGACGCTGGACGGCCCCGAGCCGTACGCGGTCCCGCTGCCGTCGCACCAGCCGGAGGAGCCCGGCACCGAGGTGCTGCCGATGACCGACGGACGGGTGCTGATCCACCGGGTGACGGCCGGACGGCACGCGTTCTCGCTGCTGTATCCGACCGGGCCGGGCACCGGGGAGCTGCCGCTCGGCGCGGTGGAGTGCGCGGAGGAGGGCTCCCGGCTGTGGCTGCTGCCGCCCGCGCCCGACGGGGAGCGGGCGTACGCCCTCGCCGTGGGACGGGCGTCCACGGCGGTCTGGCTGGTGGCGGGCGGCGCCTTCGGTCCCGAACACCTCGCCGAGATCCCGGGCCGCTGTTCGGGCGGGGTGTGGCTGGACGGCACGGGACGCATGCTGGCGCTGGACCGTTTCCAGGGCGGCCGGACGAAGACCGTCGTCGTCGACCTGGAGCGCGGCGGCGAGGTGTCACCGCTGTTGCAGATCGCCGAGGACAGCAACGACCGGTTGCTCCTCGCGGACGCCGACAGCGGGCTGCTGCTCATCCGCTCGGACGCGCCTTCGCCGGGGCACGCCCGGCTGGGCTGGGGGGTGCTGGGGAGCACGCTGCCGGTCCGTTTCCCGGAGTGCCTGCGCGCCTCGGACTGCGCGGTGACGCCGTTCGCGATCCAGCCGGGGCAGGTGCTGACGCCGGAGCGTTGCGCGGTGGCGCTGCGGATCGACGGGCCGGCGGGCACCTGGGTGGGGATGTGGCGGCCCGTCGAGCGCCAGGTCCACCATCTTCCGGCGCCCGAGGGGTGGTTGGCGGGGGCGGGCCTGTTGACCGAGGAGGGCGTGCTCCGACTGCCGTACGCCACGAGGGCGGTGCCGTGCGGGGTGGCGCGGCTGGCGGCCCCCGCCGTTCCGGTGGACGCGGAGTCCGCCCGCCCCCCGGACCGGGTGGCCGCGCGTCCGGTCCCGCTTCAGCAGGCGCCCCTGACCGACCGGACCGCTCCGCCCGCCCGCCCGGCGGGACGGGCCGGCGGCGGCGCGGCCGATCCGGCCCTTCCCGCCGTTCCGGTCGTCCCGATCATCCCGGTCGCTCCCGCCTTCCCGGTCTCCCGGGCCGGGCGAGGGGCCGGAGACCGGGTGATCGGTGGGTGGGAGCGGGTGGAACTGGCCGGGGCGCATCCCGGTCACCCGCCCACGGCCCGGACATGACCACCGGTTAGAATCCCCCGGCTACAAAGAAGGATCTTGTTGACGGGGTGAACACCAGATGAGCGACATCAGCACCATGGAACCGCCGGTCACCGACGCCCAGGACGCCACGGCGTCGGCCACGGGCCACGGCAGGCACCGGGGGCCGGTCTCCGGCCAGGACGACGAGGCGATGCCGCACGGCCGGCACCGCAAGCCGTCCGGCCAGCCGGACACGTCGGCCTGACGGCACGTCCGACCAGGACACGGCCCCGCTCACCCGAGGTGAGCGGGGCCGTGTCGTGCCGCCGCCGTGTCGTGCCGCGTCGCGTCGCTTTGGCACCGCCGTTCGTCGGCCGTGGAGTCTCCCCCGTATTCACCGGGAGCCCGTCCACGCGCCCGGGATCACGGCGCCCGGACAGGTCCCGGTCCCGTGGGCCGGTCGCTACCCGTGCGCCAGCCCCAGGACCTCGGCCGCCGCGAACGTCTCCCCGCGTGGGCGCCCGGCGTAGTGCGGGCTGAGCAGCGCGTCGAGTTCGTCGTAGGTGAAGGCCTCCTGCTTGGTGTCGAACTTGGCGGCCACCCGCGGCCGTTCGACGACCGCCACCATGCCGCCGTGCACGACGAGCAGTTGCCCGTTGACGTGCGCGGCGGCGGGCGACGCCAAGTAGCCGACGAGCGGGGCGACATGTCCGGGAGCGAGCGGGTCGAGTCCCTCCCCCGCCGCCGCGCCGGCCCGTCGGGGCGGGAAGCCCGCGAACACGTCCTCCGTCATCCGGGTCCGGGCGCGCGGGCAGATGACGTTCGCCGTCACCCCGTACCTGGCGAGCGCCAGCGCGGTCGACGTGGTCAGGCCGACGATCCCGCCCTTGGCCGCCGCGTAGTTGGGCTGCCCGGCCGAACCCGCGAGGAACGCCTCCGACGAGGTGTTGACGATCCGCCCGTACACCGGCGCGTCCGCCGCCTTGGACCGCGCCCGCCAGTGCGCCGACGCGAAGTGCGTCATGTTGAAGTGGCCCTTGAGGTGGACCCGGATGACCGAGTCCCACTCCTCCTCGGACATCGAGAAGACCATCCGGTCGCGCAGGATGCCCGCGTTGTTGACCAGGATGTCCAGGCGGCCGAACTCGGCGACCGCCGACTCGACCAGCCCGCGGGCCTGTTCGTGGTCGGCGACGTCGCCGGTGTGGGCGAGGGCGCGGCCGCCCGCCGCGCGGATCTCGGCGGCGACCTCCTCGGCGGGTGCGGCGGAGGCCGCGCCCGAACCGTCCCGCCCGGGGCGCCCGTAGTCGTTGACGACGACGGACGCGCCCAGGCCGGCGAGCTCCAGCGCCTCGGCCCGGCCGAGGCCGCGCCCCGCACCGGTGACGATCGCGGTCAGCCCCTCGAGTGGCAGTGACATCAGGGTCCTCAGCGGTGGTCGGGGTCAGATCTCGATGCAGGTGCGCAGGGCGGTGCCCGTCCGCATCTGGTCCAGTGCCTCGTTGATCCCGGACAGCGGCACCCGGTGGGTGATCAGGCCCTCCAGGTCGATGCGGCCCGCGCGCCACAGGGCGACGGTCCGCTCGTAGGAGCGCAGGACGTCGCCGCCGCCGTACATGGAGGGCAGGATGCGCTTCTCGTCGAAGAACAGCTCGAACATGTTGAGCTGGAGGAAGTCGTCCATGGCGCCCGCGCCGACGACCACGAGGGTGCCGCCGCGCCGGGTGTTCTCGTAGGCGGTGCGGGCGGTGGCCGACCTGCCGACGACCTCGAAGACGTAGTCGAAGCCCTCGCCCGCGGTCACCGACTGCTTGGCGTCGGCCAGTCCGTCCGGAGCGACCGCCGTCGTCGCGCCGAACCGCAGCGCGGCCTCGCGGCGGGAGGCGACGGGGTCGACGGCGACGATCTCGGCGGCGCCCTTGAGGCGCGCGCCCTGGATGGCGGAGATGCCGACGCCGCCGCAGCCGATCACCGCGACCGACGAACCGGCCTGCACGTCGGCGGTGTTGAGGGCGGCGCCGAGCCCGGTCGTGACGCCGCAGCCGATGAGGGCCGCTATGTCGAAGGGGACGTCGTCGGGGATGGGCACGGCGCAACCCGCGTCCACCACGATCTCCTCCGCGAAGGTGCCGGTCCCGGCGAAACCGAAGACGTCCTGGCCGGAGCGCCTGAAGTTGGGGGTGCCCGCGTTCATGAACCCGGCCAGGCACAGCTCGGTCTGGCCGCGCTTGCAGGCGGGACAGGCGCCGCAGGCCGGCAGCCAGCAGACGACGACCCGGTCACCCGGCTTGAGACCGGTGACGCCCTCGCCCACCTCGGTGATCTCCCCGGCGCCCTCGTGACCGGGCACGAACGGTGCGGGCTGCGGCAGGACGCCGCTCATCGCGGACAGGTCCGAGTGGCACAGTCCGGTGGCCCGGACCCGGATCCTGACCCGGCCGGGCCCGAAGCCCACCGCTTCGACGTCGTCGAGGACGTCGAGTTTGTCTTGGCCGATCTCGTGCTGTACGGCTGCGCGCATGGTGCGGTTCCTCTCGACGGTGGGCTGGGCTCACGCGTGTTCGACGACGGTGTCGGCCAGCACCGGCGCGTCGTCCCGGTCGGCCGCGGTCACGGACACCCGGATCCCGCCGTCCGGGGCCGGTCCGCGCCACATGCGGATGCGCAGGGTCTCGCCGGGGAACACGACACCGGCGAAACGGGTGGTGTAAGAGCGGACGCGGGACACGTCCCCGCCGAGCAGCGTGTCGACGACCGCCTTCAGCGTCATGCCGTAGGTGCACAGTCCGTGCAGGATCGGCCGGTCGAAGCCGGCCAGTTTGGCGAACTCGGGGTCGGCGTGCAGCGGGTTCCAGTCGCCGGAGAGCCGGTAGAGCAGCGCCTGGTCCGCACGGACCGGGCGCTCGACGGTCCGGTCCGGCGGCCCTTCCGGTGCGTCGAGGCGTGCCGAGGGGCCCCGGTCGCCGCCCCAGCCGCCCTCTCCCCGTACGAAGATCTGGGCGTCGTTCGTCCACAACGGTCCCTCGGCGTCCGCGACCTCGGTGCGCATGACCAGGATCGCGGCCTTGCCCTTGTCGTACACGGCGGCGATCCGTCCGGTGGCCGTCGCCCTGCCCTCGGCCGGTATCGGGCGGTGCAGGGCGACGCGCTGGCCGCCGTGCAGGACGCGGGTCAGGTCGACGTCCACACCGGGCATGGACAGACCGCCGATCACACCGGGGGAGCCGGCGCCCGCGACGGTGGCGAAGCTCGGCAGGACGTGCAGCGCGGACTCGAAGGTGTACCGCAGCTCGTCGGCGTCCGTGGCCGGGTTCCGCTTGTCCGGGTTCGCGCCGGCTCCGACGCCGAGGTGGTAGAGCTGGACGTCCTTCCGGTCCCAGGCGATCTCACCGATGCGGGGTTCGGCGGCGAGGGCCTGTGCGGCGTCGATGGGCATGGGACTCCTGATCACTAGCGCGAAAGACCTCGATGCGGCCGTCCGCACCGTCGGCCGCACCGAGGTCGACACGGGGCCTCGGAACCCGCCTGTTCTAGAACGCGTTCCAGTACGGCGACCCCCTGTATAGCCCAGCGTCCCTGAGTTGTGAAGGCTGCTGACGTCATGTCAGATCCGGGCTCGACCACCGGCCTTGGCGCGTGCCCCGGGACGAGGCGCGGGGCCGGACACGGCACCGGGGAGCGCCCGGCCGTGACATTTGTCCCGGCCGATCGCCCACAAGTGCCTCTGCCGGGCCCACCGTCCGGGCTCGTAGCGTCGTCCTCATGACACGGACGACGGGGATGACCGGAACGACGGGGACGGAAGCGGCGGTGTCCTTCACGGGGGCCGCCAAGGCGTTCGGCGCGGTGCGCGCCGTGGACGGGATCGATCTGGAGATCGCCCGCGGCGAGACCGTGGCGCTGCTGGGGCGCAACGGGGCGGGCAAGTCGACGGCGATCTCCCTCCTGCTCGGGCTGAACGAGCCCGACGAGGGATCGGTCGCGCTCTTCGGCGGACCCCCGGAGCGGGCGGTGCGCGCCGGGCAGGTCGGCGCCATGCTCCAGGAGGCGCGGCCGGTGCCCCGGGTCACCGTCCGCGAGCTGGTCTCCTTCGTGGCGGGCCGCTATCCGGCGCCGCTGCCGGTGGACGAGGCGCTGCGGCTGGCGGGGATCGCGGAGCTGGCGGGGCGGCGCGCCGACCGGCTCTCCGGCGGCCAGGCCCAGCGGGTGCGGTTCGCGGTGGCGCTCGCCGGGAACCCCGCGCTGGTCGTGCTCGACGAGCCGACCGCCGCGCTGGACGTGGAGGCGCGGCAGGCGTTCTGGGTGTCGATGCGGGCGTACGCGCGGCGCGGGCACACCGTCCTGTTCTCCACGCACTACCTGGACGAGGCGGACGCGCACGCGGACCGGATCCTCGTCATCGACCGGGGGCGGATCGTCGCGGACGGCACCGGTGAGCAGCTCAAGCGGTCGGTGGGCGGCAACCTCGTCTCGTTCGACCTGGCCGGGGCGGGCACACAGGGGCTGACCCTGCTGCCCGGCGTGGTGTCGGTGGAGGTGCGCGGGGACCGGGCGCGCCTGCGGACGGACGACTCGGACGCGACGGTGGTCGCGCTGGCCCGACGGGGCTCGATCCGTGGCCTGGAGGTCACCGCGGCGTCCCTGGACGACGCGTTCCTGGCCCTCACCTCGTCCGCTCTGGAGGCGGTGTGATGCTGGACTACCTGCGGCTGGAAGTACGCCGGACGCTGCGCGACACCGGTTTCGTGATCGGTGGCGTCGCGATGCCCGTGATGATGTACCTGCTGTTCACCAACCTCGGTGGCGGAGGCGACGACGGCGGCTGGAAGACCGGTTCGATGATCGGGATGGCCGCGTACGGGGCGGTGGGCTCGGCCCTGAACACGGGTGGCGGGGTCGCGGAGGACCGGGTGACCGGCTGGCTGCGGCAGCTGCGGGTGACACCGATGACACCGCGCGAGGTGGTGCTGGGGCGGGCGCTGACCGGCTCGGTGACGGTACTGCCGGCGATCGCCGCGGTGCTGGCGGCGGGCGGTCTGGTCAACGGCGTGCGTCTGGCAGCCTGGCAGTGGGCGGCGGTCGCGGCGCTGCTCTGGCTCGGTTCCGTCCCGTTCACGCTGCTCGGCCTCGGCAACGGCTACCGGCTGACCGCGCAGACCACCGGCGTCGCGAACATGGCCTGCAACCTGGGGCTCTCGGTGGTGGGCGGTCTGTGGTTCCCGATCACGCTGTTCCCCGGCTGGCTGCGCTCGGTGTCCGTGTACACGCCGGCCAACCGCTTCGCGGAGCTCGGTGTGTCCGTCACCGACGGCCGCCCTCCTGCGCTCGGCGCGGTCGCGGTGCTCGTGGCCTGGCTGCTGGCCTTCGGTTCGTACGCTGTGGTCTCGTACCGCAGGGCGGGGCGGTCCTCCTGAAGGGCGCCGGTGCGTCCGTACCCGGGCCGTCCGCCCGTACCGCGGCGGCCCGTCCGGGCGGCGGCGGGGGGACGTCCGGACAAGGGGCGGGGAAGCCTCCCGGCAGGAACGCGGAACGGGGAGCACGGACATGGCGTGGTCGGACAGCTCATGGATACGGGTGGTGATCCGCCGGATGAAGGCGTGGCGGGAGTCGCGGCGGCAGTGGAGGGCGGACATGGCGGGGTTCAAGGCGGCGCGGCGCGCCGCGCGCGCGAACGGGGAGTCGCCGCCCGAGAATCCGGGGCCGCCGCCGACCGGGTTCGCCCTGCTGCCCTGGCTGCTGCTGGGCATGGGGGCCTTCTCCAACCTGTTCCAGGGCAGGACCGCGAACCCCTGGATAGGCGCCGTCGGACTGTTCGCCTTCAACTCCCTGTACATCTACGTCGCGTTCCGTGCCTTCGTGAAGAAGACGCGCGAGGCCCGCTCCACCCGCCTGGCGCTCGCCGCGATGGGCGTGCTGACCTGCGGTCTCGCCATCGGCTACGGCGGCAACTGGCTGCTGTTCTTCCCGCTGCTGGGTCTCGCGGCGGGGGCGATCCTGCGCGGCCCCTGGCTCGGCAGGTCGGGGATCGGTCTGGCCGCGCTGGCGGGCGGTGTCTCGGGCGTCCGGGAGGGCTGGGACGCGATCAACATCGCGTACGGCACCTTCCTGTCCACGATGGTCACGGCGGCGATCCTGTCGCTCGCCGAGGCGGTACGCGAGCTGCGGGCGGCCCGTGAGGAACTGGCCCGGCGTGCCGTCGAGAAGGAGCGCCTGCGTTTCTCCCGCGATCTGCACGACCTGCTCGGCCACACGCTCTCCGTGATCGTGGTGAAGTCGGAGGCGGCCCGCCGGCTGGCGCCGCGCGATCTGGAGGCGGCCCTGGTGCAGGTCGCGGACATCGAGTCGGTCGGCCGCCAGGCCCTCACGGAGATCCGCGAGGCGGTCACCGGGTACCGCGAGGGCAGTCTGGCCACCGAGCTGGACCGGGCCCGCTCCGCGCTGTCCGCGGTCGGCGTCGACCCGGTCGTACGGCAGTCGGGGCCGCCCCTCGTGCCGCGGTCCGAGGCCCTGCTGGGCTGGGTGCTGCGCGAGGCGGTCACCAACGTCCTGCGGCACAGCGGCGCGACCCGCTGTGAGATCACCGTCGCCGGCACCCCGGACCGGGTCCGCCTGGAGGTCGCGGACGACGGGGACGGCGTGCTCTCCCCGTCGCCGGTGCCGGGCATCGGCGGAACCGGCCTGAAGGGCCTGACCGAACGCCTGGCGGCGGCCGGCGGGTCCCTGCGGGCCGGCCCGTCCCCGCGCGGCGGCTTCACGGTCACGGCCGAACTGCCCGTCGAGGGCGAACTCCCGGCGGAGGGCGAACCGCCCACGGGGGACGGCCTCCCCGCGGCGGGCGCCCCCGCGGAGGGGGAACGTCCGGCGGAGGTCCCGCCCGCCGCGGACCCGGCGGAGCCGCCGCTGTCCAAGGCGCCCAGGGCGCGGTGACCCCCCATCTCACCTCGCCCGTCCGGGACATGACGCTGCCGCGGGCCTACGCTGGGCCCGTGGACGAGATGCCCAGGGATCACCGGCCGGTGAAGTGTGTGCGGGTCCTGCTCGCCGAGGACCAGGGAATGATGCGCGGGGCGCTCGCCCTGCTGCTCGGCATGGAGGAGGACCTGGAGGTCGTGGCACAGGTCGCGTCGGGCGACGCGATCGTGGACGCCGCGCTGCTGCACCGCCCGGACGTGGCCCTGCTGGACATCGAACTGCCGGGCATCAGCGGCCTGGACGCCGCCGCCGAACTGCGCCGGCAGGCCCCGGACTGCCGTGTGTTGATCCTCACCACCTTCGGACGGCCCGGGTATCTGCGCCGCGCCATGGAGGCGGGCGCCGCGGGGTTCCTGGTCAAGGACGGCCCCGTGGAGGAACTGGCCGAGGCCATCCGGCGGGTGCTGACCGGCGAGCGGGTCATCGACCCGGCGCTGGCCGCCGCCGCGCTGAGCGCCGGGCCCAGTCCGCTCACGGCCCGCGAGTGCGACGTGCTGAAGGCCTCGGTGGACGGCGCCACCGTCGCCGACATCGCGGGCAGGCTCCACCTCTCCGAGTCGACGGTCCGCAACTACCTGTCCTCCGCGATCGGCAAGACCGGCACCCGCAACCGCATGGAGGCGATGCGGGAGGCCCGTCAGCAGGGGTGGCTCTGACCGGCGGCCGCCCGCGTCGCCACGCGGCTCCCGCCGCTACTTCGTCACCGCCGCCGCCCTGAAGGTCCTGCCCTCCGGTCCCAGGCAGACGAACCAGTCGGACGGCGAACCGTCCGCCGGACGGATCAGGTCCTCGAAGTCCCCGGCGATGCCCGTCCCCGGGGCGGGCCGGTACGCCTTGGTCGTCGTGGCGTCGTCCCAGGTGCAGGTGACCTCCTGGGCGGTCGTGGAGACCCGGCCGATCACGAGCCGTTCGCCGGACCCCCTCGGCGTCGTCCTCCTGATCTCCAGCGGCAGCGCGGCGGACCACACCTCCCGGCCCGACAGGGTGTCGCGCCTGTCGAACACCCCCCGCACCTTGGTCGACGTCCTGCCGTCCACGGTCAGGCGCACGAAGTACGCGCTCCTGCCGACGAGTCCGGCGGCGGTCGGCGGCTCCACCCCCGGATTCCCGAACCCGGCCCCGGCCATGGCGTCCATCTGCCGCCGCGCCTCCGTCCGGTCGCGGGGCGCTCCCCACACGGAGACGACCACCTTCCACTTCCTGCCGTGGTCGGTCCCCCTGGCCAGGTCGCTGCTCCGCGGCTCGTACAGATGCCGTTCGTCGCTCGCCGGCGGGCGCGTCGCGGCCGGCGCGACCCGCTTCGCGCCGTCGTCCGCCGTCCCGGCCAGCGCCAGCGTCCCCGTCGAGCCGGCGACCACCAGGGCGGCGGTCGTGGCCAGCGCCCAGTGGCGGGCCCTGCGGCGCCGGCCGCCGCGGACCAGCGCCTGGCAGGGGGCCGGTCCGATCCTCACCTCGTCCGCGGCCGCGGCCAGCAGCAGGGCGATGTCCCCGTGCGTCATGCCGTGGTCGGTGTCCCGGTCCGCGTTCATCACTTCCGCCCTCCGTACGTCACCATGTCGGCCAGTCCCGGTACGGCGCGGAGCTTCGCGATCCCCTTCGCCGCGTTGCTCTTCACCGCGCCCACCGAACAGCCCATCGCCTCCGCCACCCGTGCTTCGCTCAGGTCCTCCCAGTACCGCAGGACCACCGCCTCGCGCTGGCGCGGCGGCAGCTGGGCGAGGGCCTTCAGCAGGGCACTGCGGTCGTCGGCCTGGGCCATCCGGTCGGCGCCCTCGGGAACCTCGTACGTCAGGCCCGAGTCGTCCTTCGGCGCCAGGAACTCCTTGAGGCGCCGCCGGTGTCTGCGGGCATGCGCGTTGATCATCACGCGCCGGACGTACGCGTCCGGGTCGTCGGCCGTGTCGACCCTGCGCCAGGCCACGTACACCTGTTCCAGCGTCGACTGGACCAGGTCCTCGGCCGCGTGCTGCTCCCCCGTGAGGAGGAACGCCGTACGCAGCAGCCGCGGCCAGCGGCCGACGACGAAGCCCTGGAACTCCTCGTCCCGGGCGTGTATCCGATCCCCCATGGGCACCTCCTAGATGTTCAAAGGAGTCCACGAGCACCGGTTTTCGTTGCCTCCGGGGCCGGAGATCTTGAACGGTGGCCCGGCGCGACCGGCGGGACCGGCAGGACCCGCGGGATCACCACCGCGCCGCGGGACCTCACGGGTGCACACCGTACGAGACGGGACCGCACGCGGCCCCCGGCGGGGCGCGCGAGGCGGGGCCCGCCTCGCCCCCGGGGTCCGGGCGGCCGTCCTCCCGGGCGGAGGCGGTCACCACGGGCGCCGGCGCCTCCGGTGCGTGCCGCGCACGGGGCGCCGGACGCCGGACGGGTACGTACGACACCGCCCGGTCCCGGTTCAGCCGTGCGCCGCCCGCAGCAGCGTGACCACGGCCGCCCCGCCGAGCCCGATGTTGTGGGCGAGGCCGACCCGCGCGCCCGCGACCTGCCGTTCGCCGGCCTCGCCCCGCAGCTGCCAGACCAGCTCGGCCACCTGGGCGATCCCGGTCGCGCCCAGCGGGTGCCCCTTCGAGATCAGGCCGCCGGACGGGTTCACCACCCACCGGCCGCCGTAGGTGGTGGCCCCCGATTCGACGAGCTTGCCGGACTCCCCCTCGCCGCACATGCCCAGCGCCTCGTACGTCAGCAGCTCGTTGATCGAGAAGCAGTCGTGCAGTTCCACGACGTCCACGTCCTGGATGCCGAGCCCCGCGCGCTCGTAGACCTGGCGTGCGGCCTCCCGGGACATGGGCTGCCCCACGACGTCGATGCACGACCCGGAGGCGAAGGACTCCTCGGTGTCCGTGGTCATCGCCTGCGCGACGATCTCCACGGCCCTGCCGCCCAGCCCGCGCTCCTCGACGAACCGCTCGGACACGACGACGGCCGCGGCGGCGCCGTCGGAGGTGGGTGAGCACTGGAGTTTCGTCAGCGGCCGGTGCACGGCCCGGGAGGCGAGGACCTCGTCGACCCCGTACACGTCCTGGAACTGGGCGTACGGGTTGTGGGCCGAGTGCCGGTGGTTCTTGGCGCCGACCGCGGCGAGCTGCGCCTCGGTGGTCCCGTACCTCTCCATGTGCTCGCGCGCCGCGTCACCGAAGATCTGCGCGGTGGGCGGGGACATCTCGAAGCCGTGCCGGGCGGCCATGATCCCGTAGTGCCGGGCCACCGGAGAGGTCGCGAAGTCCCCGCCGTCGGCGCCACCGCCCAGCGCCCCGCGCTTCATCTTCTCGAACCCCAGTGCCAGGACGCAGTCCGAGATCCCGCCCTCGACGAACTGCCGCGCCAGCATCAGCGCGCTCGCCCCGGTGGCGCAGTTGTTGTTGACGTTGTAGACGGGCACGCCGGTCAGGCCCAGCTCGTAGGCGGCCCGCTGTCCCGCGGTGGAGGCCTGGAAGCAGTGGCCGACGGGCACCTGCCGGACGTCGGAGTACGCGACGCCCGCGTCCCGCAGGGCACGGGTGCCCGCCTCCTTCGCCATGTCCCAGTACTGCCACTCGCGGGTCTCCGGCTTCTCGAAACGGGTCATCCCGACCCCGGCGACATACGCCTTCACGGCACCCCCAGCCTCGCGGTGCGCGTCAGACTAGAACACGTTCTATCGGGGCGCCAGGTCTGACGGACGTTCAGATCCTCACGAGAAGGTCAAGTTTTCGTTAGTACGCCGAAGCATCGGAATAGTTGCCCCGGCGCACCGGGTTCACCTTGCACGTATCCGCACCGACTCCCGCACGGATTCCCGCACGGATCGTTCTCCCCTTGCTTTCCTCTCCCGGCCTGGAGGCCCCACGCAATGACGCACACGACGACCCAACAGCCCGCCCGGAGGACCAGTGCTGCGGTCGTGCCGGTGCTGGCCTTCGCGGGCATCGTTGTCGCGGTGATGCAGACCCTGCTCGTCCCGGTCATCAAGGACCTGCCGGAGCTGCTGGGCACCGCCCCCAGCAACGCCACCTGGGTCATGACCTCGACGCTGCTCGCGGGAGCCGTCGCCACCCCGATCATGGGCCGGCTCGGTGACCTCTTCGGCAAGCGGCGCATGCTGCTCATGAGCCTGTCCGTGATGGTCGTCGGCTCACTGATCGCCGGGTTCACCAGCGACCTGCTCGTGATGATCGCCGGCCGCGCGCTGCAGGGCTTCGCGATGGGCGCCATCCCGCTCGGCATCGGCCTGATGCGGGACATGCTGCCCCGCGAGAAGCTCGGCTCGGCGATGGCCCTGATGAGCTCCTCGATCGGCGTCGGCGGCGGTCTCGCGCTGCCGGTCGCGGCCCTCGTCGCGCAGCACGCCGACTGGCACTCCCTGTTCTTCCTCGCCGCCGGACTCGGCGTCGTCTCGATCGTGCTGACCCTCGTCGCCGTGCCGGAGTCCCCGATGCGCGCCGAGGGGACCTTCGACGTGCTGGGGGCGATAGGCCTGTCCGCGGGCCTCGTGCTCTTCCTGCTGCCGATCACCAAGGGCAGCGACTGGGGCTGGAGCTCGGGCACCACGCTCGGCCTGTTCGCCGCGTCGGCCGTCGTGCTCGTGCTGTGGGGTGTGATGGAGCTGCGCGTGAAGGCGCCGCTGGTCGACCTGCGCACCACCGTCCGCCGCTCGGTGCTCTTCACCAACCTCGCCTCGATCATGGTCGGTGTCTCCTTCTACGTCGTCTCCCTCGTCCTGCCGCAGCTCCTCCAGCTGCCGAAGGCCACCGGTTACGGCCTCGGCCAGTCGATGGTGGTCGCGGGCCTGTGCGTGGCGCCGCTCGGCCTGACGATGATGTTCACCGCGCCGGTCTACGCCCGGATCTCCGCCAAGTACGGCCCCAAGGTCACGCTGATCCTCGGCATGCTGATCATCGGGATCGGCTACGGCGCGGGCCTCGGCCTGATGAGCGCCGCCTGGCAGACCATCGTCATCGCGGTGGTCCTGGGCGCGGGCATCGGCCTCGCCTACTCCTCGCTGCCCGCGCTGATCGTCGGCTCCGTCCCGGCCTCGGAGACGGGCGCGGCCAACGGCCTCAACACGCTGATGCGCTCGATCGGCACGTCGGTGTCCAGCGCCGTCATCGGCATGGTGCTCGCGAACACGGCGAGCGACGTCGGCGGTGTCGCGGTCCCGACCATGCACGGGTTCCGCGTCTCCTTCATGATCGCGACGGGCGCGGTGGCGGTCGGTCTGGTCATGGCGCTCTTCCTGCCCCGCCAGCGCCAGGCGACCAAGCCGCAGCTGCTCGCCAGCAGCGCCGAGGACGCCGCGCTGGAGCGGGCCCACGAGGTGCTCGGCGGCTTCCGCGGCCGGGTCCTGACCACCGACGGCGACCCCGTCGCCCGCGCCAAGGTCACCCTGATCGACCGGCGCGGCCGGCAGGCGGGCGCCACGCTCTCCGGGGAGGACGGCAGCTACGTGCTGGCCGTGCCGGCCCAGGGCGCGTACGTCCTCGCCGCCAGGGCCGCGGGCCACGGCCCGCTCGCCTCCTCGGCGACGCACTCCGGCGACGACCGTCCGGTCGACCTGGACCTCGCCCTGCCCGCCGAGACGGTCCCCGCGTAGATCCGAGCGGGCCGGTCCCACCGGGGCCGGTCCCACCGGAACGCGCCCGGCGGCCCAGGCACCACCGGTCCCGCCGCCGGGGTCCCGCGCACGACAGCCCACCCCCGTCGCCCCCGCGACGGGGGTGTGGTGCAGCATGGGGCGCTCACGGGCCCGTACAAGAGGGGCCGGTATCAGCTGGAGGACCCCATGCCCGCGGCACCCAAGCCGGAGACCCTCGCCGCCTTCGAGGCCGCCAAGGGGTTCATGCCGCTGGACGAGGGCCTGGCGCTGTACGACGCCGCCGTCGAGGCGGGCCGGCTCGGGCTGCCCCTGCTGGAGGTCGGCACCTACTGCGGGCGCTCCACGATCCTGCTGGCCGACGCGGCGCGCGCGGCCGGGGTCACGGCGATCACGGTCGACCATCACCGGGGCAGCGAGGAACAGCAGCCCGGGTGGGAGTACCACGACCCGTCCACGGTCGACCCCGAGGTCGGCCGGATGGACACCCTGCCCACCTTCCGCCGCACCCTCCACGGGGCCGGCCTGGAGGACCAGGTGGTCGCGATCGTCGGCCGCTCACCGCAGATCGCCGCCTTCTGGGGGACCCCGCTCGGTCTCGTCTTCATCGACGGCGGTCACACCGACGAGCACGCGTCCGGCGACTACGAGGGCTGGGCTCCCCATGTGGCCGAGGGCGGCCTGCTGGTGATCCACGACGTGTTCCCGGACCCGGCCGACGAGTTCACCGGCCAGGCCCCGTACCGCGTCTACCTCCGGGCCCTGGAGTCCGGCGCGTTCACGGAGATCTCGGCGACCGACTCGCTGCGCGTCCTGCGCCGAACGGGAGCAGGGATCCGAGGTCGCGGTTAGAGTCGCAGACGTGTCGTACGTAGGCCCTGACTTCGATCCTCCCCAGCCGCGCCGCCCCGGGCGCGGGCCGATGACCGTGACGCTCGCCGCGCTGGTGCTGGGCACACTGGTCGGATGGCTGGTGTGGCAGGCGGTGGGTGACTCGGGCGGTCCCTCAGGGGCCGCCGTGTCCTCGTCCAGCTCTCCGACGTCCGCGTCCTCCGGGGCCGCCGCGTCCCGGACACCGTCGGCGTCCGGGACGGACGACGGGCGGCGCCAGAGCCCGTCTCCCTCCGGGTCCTCCACCCGATCCGGTCCCTCCACCGCGGGCGGCGCCGCCGGCTCCGGCCCGCTCAAGGGCAAGGTCGTGGTCGTCGACCCGGGACACAACCCGGGCAACTTCGGGCACACGGCCGACATCAACCGCAAGGTGAACATCGGCACGAACTCCAAGGAGTGCGACACCACCGGCACGTCGACCAACGCGGGTTACACAGAAGCCCGGTTCACCCTCGACGTGGCCCGGCGGCTGCGCACGCTCCTCCAACAGGAGGGCGCCACGGTGAAGTTCACCCAGGACGGCGACCGCCCCTGGGGCCCCTGCGTCGACGAGCGGGCCCGGATCGGCAACGAGGCGCACGCCGACGCCGTCGTCTCCGTCCACGCGGACGGCTCCGTGGCCGGCAACCGCGGCTTCCACGTCATCCTCCCCGCGTCCGTCCACTCGGGCTCGGCCGACACCCGGCCCATCGTCGCCCGGTCGCGCGATCTGGGTGAGCGCATCGCGGGCAACTTCGTCCGCGCCACCGGAAGCGCGCCCTCCAACTACATCGGCGGCGGCACCGGACTGGACGTCCGCAGCGATCTCGGCGGTCTCAATCTGTCAACGGTTCCCAAGGTGTTCATCGAGTGCGGCAACATGCGCGATAGCAAGGACGCGGCGTTGCTGACCAGCGGCGCGTGGCGGCAGAAGGCGGCGCGTGGGATCTCTGAGGGAATCGTGAGTTTCCTGCGCGGGTAGTGACCGGCGGGTCACACCTTCCGGACACCCCGATCAAACGGGCGATAGTGTCGCCTTTACGATGTGGGGCCGCCCCGGCGCTTCACACCAGGGCCTGACGGCGACATGGTGTCAGCGACGCCTCCACCGACGACGAGACGACTGACGAAGGACCTGAAGTGAATATCCGCTCCCTCACTCGAGGCGACGGCGTGGTGATCGGAGCAGCGGTACTGCTGTTCATCGCGTCGTTCCTCGCCATCTTTTCGATCGACGACGTCACGTCCCCCGTCGACGGGCACAAGGTACCCATCGACAGCCCCAGCACCTGGGCGAGCGGCCCCTTCGTACTGAGCGTGCTCCTGGCCGGCATCATCGGAGCCGGCCTGGTCGTCGCCTCCCGTGCCCTGCCGCGGGTGCCCAAGGTCGCCGGACTCGACCTCGGCCCGTTCGGTGTCGCCCTCACCGTCTTCGCCGCGTGGAGCGCGCTCGGGAACGTCTTCGACCCGTTGGGCGGCTTCAACAACATCCAGGGCGCGGGCGGCGGTGTGGGCCCCGGCATCGGCCTCTTCCTCGCCCTCATCGCGACCCTCGTCATGGCGGCCGCCGCGATCGCCACCCCTCTCGTCCCCGCGCTCCAGGTCGGCCTCGTGCCCGCCCCGAAGCCCGTCACGCCCCAGCCCTACGGCGGTCAGCCGCAGGGTGGTTACGGGTACCCGGGTGCCCAGCAGCCGGGTCAGCCCTACGCCGGTCAGCCGCAGCAGGGGCAGTCGTTCGGCGGCGCGCAGCCGAGCCAGCCGCAGCAGGCGCCGGCCCCGCAGGCACAGCAGCCCGCCGGGGACTTCTCGCCGTTCTGGTTCGCCGTGCCGGTGCCGCGTCCGCTGTTCTCGGAGGACGGTTCGACGGCGCCGATCGCCGAGCTCGCGCCGGGCACCTGGTACCTGGCCGTGGAACAGCGCGGCCAGCACCTGGTGGCGCAGACGCAGGACGGCCGCCGCGGTGTGCTGCAGGACATGTCGGGGATCCAGCGCGGCTGACGCGCGCGCCCGCTTCGCCGCGGCCCCTCGCCCTTTCGGGCGGGGGGCCGTTGCCGTACAGTCGCCTGACGGTTGCACAGAGCTGACGATGCGTCAGAATATGGCGCCTGGAGGGGACATGCGGCTCGGCCTCGCACTCGGCTACTGGGGGCGCGGCCCCTCCGCGGACCACCTGTCGCTGGCACTGGAGGCGGAACGGCTCGGCTACCACTCCGTGTGGACGGCCGAGTCCTGGGGCTCGGACGCCTTCACCCCGCTGACCTGGATCGCGGCGCAGACCACCCGTATCCGCCTCGGCACGGCGGTCGCGCAGATGGCGGCCCGCTCGCCTACCACGACCGCGATGCACGCGCTCACTCTGGACCATCTCTCGGGCGGCCGGATGATGCTCGGTCTCGGCCTGTCCGGGCCACAGGTGGTGGAGGGCTGGTACGGGCGTCCCTTCCCGAAGTCCCCGCTGACCGCGACCCGCGAGTACGTGGACGTCGTACGCCAGGTCCTCAGACGCGAGGGACCCGTGCGACTCGACGGTCGTTTCCACTCCCATCCCTACCGGGGCGCCGACGGCACGGGTCTCGGCAAGGCGCTGCGGCCGATCACCCACCCCCTCCGTGCCGACCTGCCCGTCCTGCTCGGTGCCGAGGGGCCGAAGAACATCGCGCAGACGACCAGGATCGCGGACGGATGGCTGCCGCTGTACTGGGCGCCCACCCGCCCGCAGGCGTACGAGGCGGCGCTGGCGGAGCTGGGTGACGCCCGCGCGGGCGCGGCCCCGTTCCTCGTCGCGCCCATGGCCCAGGTCCGTGTCTGCGACGACGTCGCCGAGGGGCTGCTGCCCGTCAAGGCGATGCTCGGCTTCTACATCGGCGGCATGGGGCACTCGGCGCGCAACTTCCACGCCGACCTGATGGCCCGCATGGGCTACGAGGAGGAGGCGCGGCTCATCCAGGAGCTGTTCCTCGCCGGCCGCCGCCAGGAGGCGGTGCTCGCCGTGCCGGACGCCTTCGCCGACGAGATCTCACTGGTCGGACCGCGGGAGCGCATCGCCGAACGGCTCGAACTGTGGCGCAAGGGACCGGTGACAGACCTGCTGGCGCTGTCGCCGGACCCTCACTCGCTCCGCGTCCTGGCGGAGCTCAACCAGGGCATGTCGTGAACGTCCCGTCAGGGAAGGGGCTTCAGCCGTGGGTCAGCTGGGAGCCCGACGGCACCTTGTCGGTGACGTTGGCGCCCGCGCTCTTACCGGCGTCCTTCACCTGGTTGATGATGTCGTCGAAGGAACCCACGGTGGAGTCGGTCGACTTGCCCTTGCGCAGCTTGGCGGGCAGGCTCTTCAGGGCTTCGATGCCCGCGGTCAGCGGGCCGATCGCCTTGGACAGGGTCGGGTCGCCCTTGGCGTTCTTGCTCGCCGCCTTGAGCCTGTTGTACGCGAAGGCGCCCGCGACGCCCGCCTTGATGAGGGCGAGCTTGCGTCCCTTCACGCCCTTCTTGAACTTTCCGGCCTTCCAGGGCTTCACGATCCACTGGTAGGTGGCTCCGGCCGCGAGGCTCGCGTTGGCCACGAAGCGGGTCTTCGAGAGCCTCTGCTTCTCGGCGGTGGTGCTCGGGGACGGGGCCGCGGCCGCCGCCGCGACGGCCGCGGTGTCCTTGGTGGCACTGCTGCCGCTGCTGGAGCAGGCGGTGGCACCGGCGACCAGAGCACAGGAAAGAGTGAGCGCCACGATGAGGCGCCGTATCGATACAGGCACGGGGTCCTCCGGGGTGGGGGAACGGTTCTCCCCGGATGCGGGAAGAACACGGCTCTTACAGCAGCCTCACCCGGCTCCGTGCATTACGCCACTTGGGCGAAACCCGTACGGGTTTCAACCCTGAATACGCGGCAACACGGACGGCATGTCCCCTCGATATCGCAACGGCTCCAACCAGGCGGGCACGGTCATCGCGATCGTCGCCGACGTGATGGCCCTCATCCTGGGCCTGTGGATCCTCATGTATCTGCTGGACGCAAATCGGGCCAACGACCTGGTCCAGTTCGTCCACAACCTGGCGAGCTGGCTCGCGGGCTGGTCCCGTGACCTGTTCACCTTCGACGAGGCATGGGCGCGCGTCGTCGCGGGCTACGGTCTCGCCGCCGTCGTCTACCTCTTCATCGGCCACGCCATCGCCAACCGCATGCACCGCCACTGAGCCCGGCCGGGCCGGTGCGGCGCTGCTAGGGCGTGTTACGAAGGTCCCGCCTGCCCCGGGCGGACGACGGGACTTTCGCAACACGCCCTAGCAGCACTCCGCGTCGAGTCCCCGCGGCAGTCGCTCGCCGCCGAAGACGGCGCAGGTCGGCTCGTCGCCGCCCAGCGCGGCGACGGCGAGCAGGAGCGAACCCGCCGTCCAGGTGGTCAGCTCCTCGGGCCAGATCGCCCGGGCGTCGAAGACGTAGCCCGTCCAGTACAGGCCGGTCCTCGGATCGCGCAGGTGCTGGATGGACTGGAGAATCTCCAGAGCACGGTCGGACTCGCCCACCGCCCACAGGGCCAGGGCGAGTTCGGCCGACTCACCGCCGGTCACCCACGGGTTCGGCACGACACAGCGCACGCCGAGCCCGGGCACCACGAAGCGCTCCCAGCCCTCGGCTATCCGGGACTTGGCCTCGACGCCCGTCAGCGCGCCGCCGAGCACCGGGTAGTACCAGTCCATCGAGTAGCGGTCCTTGTCGAGGAATCGCTCGGGGTGCCGGCGGATCGCGTGCCGCAGCAGACCGAGCGCCAACTCCCAGTCGGGCTGCGGCTCCTCACGCTGGTCGGCGATGGCGAGCGCACAGCGCAGCGCGTGGTGGATCGACGAACTCCCGGTCAGCAGCGCCTCGTTCGTCGCCGTACCGTCGTCCTCGCGCTTCCAGCCGATCTGTCCGCCGGGCTGCTGGAGCCCCAGGACGAACTCCACGGCCGCGTAGACCGAGGGCCACATCCGGTCCAGGAAGGCGTCGTCGCCGGTGGCCAGGTAGTGGTGCCAGACGCCCACCGCGACGTACGCGCAGAAGTTGGTCTCCCGGCCGCGGTCGGTGACGTCCTCGAAGTCCCCGTCCGCGTAGGCCGCGTACCAGGACCCGTCCGGGTTCTGGTGCCGGGCCAGCCACGTGTAGGCCCGCTCGGCCGCCTCGTGCTCGCCCGCCGCGTCCAGCGCCATGGCCGCCTCGGTGTGGTCCCACGGGTCGAGGTGGTGACCGCGGAACCACGGTATGGCGCCGTCCGGACGCTGCGCCCCGAGGATGGCGCGCACCGTGACGGCGGCCTCCTCGGCGGTGAGCACCCCGGGCAGGACGAGGTGCTCGGTACGGGGTGTGGTCACGAAGCGTCCACCGCGGCGGAGTCGGCGGGCAGGTGCGGCTTGGTCGCGTACGCCACGAAGCTCTTGCCGATCAGCGGGTTCAGCGCGTTCTCCGCGACCCGGGTGGCCAGCGGCTTCTTCATGATGTCCCAGACGAGCAGTTTGTGGTACGCGCGCACGGGCAGCGCCTTGTCGTTGTCGACGCCGAACGCGCACTTCAGCCACCAGTAGGGGCTGTGCAGGGCGTGGGCGTGGTGGGTGCCGTACGGCTTGAGTCCGGCCTCCTTCATCCTGCCCAGCAGTTCGTCCGCCTTGTAGATGCGGATGTGGCCGCCCTCGACCTCGTGGTAGGCGTCGGACAGTGCCCAGCAGACCTTCTCGGGCCCGTAGCGCGGGACGGTGATCGCGATCCGGCCGCCGGGCTTGAGCACCCGGACCATCTCGGCGAGGACGCCCTTGTCGTCGGGGATGTGCTCCATCACCTCGGAGATGATCACCACGTCGAACGAATCGTCGGGGAAGGGGAGTTGGAGCGCGTCGCCCTCCATGGCGGTGGCGGTCGCGCCCTCGGGCGCCTCGCCCGCCTCCTTCATCGCCGCGAACCACTTGGCGACCTCGCGGATCTCCTCGCCGTTCTGGTCCAGCGCGACGACCCGGGCACCGCGCCGGTAGCACTCGAACGCGTGCCGGCCGGCACCGCAGCCGAGGTCCAGTACGCGGTCGCCCGGGGCGAGCGGGAACCGGGAGAAGTCGACGGTCAGCACGAGGCCCTGCTTTCGCGGTTGGGTACGACAGCTTCAGCTGCTTCTTCGACGACGCCTGCGGGGGCGGCGCCGGGAGTCACGGGGTGGCCTCCGGCCGGGGACACGGAGTCGCCAGGGGCCGGTGCGGCTGAGTGGCCGTCGGTGACGGACGCGGAAAGGCCGGCGGCCACGGACCCGCCACGGCCGAAGGCCTGGTCCGCGGCGGAGCCGGTGGTCCGGGGCGCGGAGGACGCGGGGCGCGGTGTGGCGCGAGGAGAGGCGGAGCCGGCGGCGCGGGCGATGGCCTCGCGGTAGTGGGCGACCGTGCCCTGGGCGGCGCGGGCCCAGGTGAAGCGCTCCAGGACCCGCGCGCGTCCGGCGGAGCCGAGGCGCGCGCGCAGGTCCGGGTCGCCCAGGAGCCTGCTCAGGCTCGCGGCCAGCGCGCCGGCGTCGCCGGGCGGCACCGCCAGGCAGGTCTCGCCGTCGGGGCCCGCGACCTCCGGGATGGCGCCGCCGGTGGTGGCCACCAGCGGCGTACCGGTGGCCATGGCCTCGGCGGCGGGCAGCGAGAACCCCTCGTACAGGGAGGGCACGCAGGCGACTTCGGCCGACCGTACGAGGTCGACGAGTTCGGCGTCCGAGATGCCCTTGACGAACTCGACGGCGCGCTCCAGGCCGTACCGCTCGATGGCCTGGGCGACGGGCCCGTCCTCGGCGCGCCTGCCGACGACGACGAGGTGGGCGCCGGGGTGCTCGGTGCGCACCTTGGCGAGCGCCTCGACGAGGTGGACGAGTCCCTTGAGCGGCACGTCCGCGCTGGAGGTCGTGACGATCCGGCCCGGCACCTGCGGCACGGCGGGGTCGGGCGAGAAGAGGTCGGTGTCGGCGCCGATGTGCACGACGTGGATGCGGTCCCGGGTGACGCTCAGGTGGTCGACGATCTCCTGGCGCGAGGTGCCGGAGACGGTGAGCACGGACGGCAGCCGGCGCGCGACGCGCTTCTGCATCCGCGTGAAGGCGTACCAGCGGCGCACGGACGCGCGGCGGCGGCGCCCCTCGGCGGCGTCCAGCTCCAGCCGCCGGTCGACGGTGATGGGGTGGTGGATCGTGGTGACCAGCGGCGCGCCCACGTCTCCCAGCAGCCCGTAACCGAGGGTCTGGTTGTCGTGCACGACGTCGAACGCTCCCCGCCGGGACCGCAGATGACGGCGGGCGCGCAGCGAGAAGGTCAGCGGCTCGGGGAAGCCCCCGGTCCACATCGTCCCGACCTCGACGGCGTCGATCCAGTCGCGGAACTCCTCGCGCGCCGGGGTGCGGAAGGGGTCCGGCTGACGGTAGAGGTCGAGGCTGGGCAGTTCGGTGAGGCTCAGGCCGGGCAGGCCCTCGTCCAGGACGGGGTACGGCTGGGAGCCGATGACCTCGACGCGGTGGCCGAGACGGGCGAGTTCGCGCGAGAGGTGCCGTACGTACACGCCCTGACCGCCGCAGAACGGGTTCCCCTTGTACGTCAGGAGCGCGATGCGCAACGGTCCGTCGCCGTCGATGGCCGCGCCCGCTCCGGGGCCCGCCTCCATGGCCTCAGCGGTCACTTACGGCCCCCTTCTCCCTGCACATTCCCGCGAGATTACGCCGGGACGCTAATCTAGAACAAGTTTCAGACTTGATCGTTCGAGGAGCACTGAATCTACCGGCAGGTAGGGCCTCTGTGAGAAGTGGATCAGGTGATCCGCGCCACGACGGAGGCGTTCCGGCCCACGGATCAGTTCTGCCATGCTGTCTGGTCGCTCCTCCAGCTGAACCCACGGAACGGGACCCATGCCTGCGGAAGTCAAGGTGGAAGCCAAGTCCGCGCAGTTCGCCTCTCCCCCGCTCACCGAGCGTCAGGAAGCACGCCGGCGGCGGATCCTGCACGCGAGCGCGCAGCTGGCCGGCCGGGGCGGCTTCGACGCGGTGCAGATGCGTGAGGTCGCGGAGTCGTCGCAGGTCGCCCTGGGCACGCTCTACCGCTACTTCCCCTCGAAGGTCCATCTGCTGGTGGCCACGATGCAGGACCAGTTGGACCACATGCACGGCACCCTGCGCAAGAAGCCGCCGGCCGGCGACTCGGCGGCGGAGCGGGTCGCCGAGACGCTGATGCGGGCCTTCCGCGCCCTGCAGCGCGAGCCGCACCTCGCCGACGCCATGGTCCGCGCGCTGACCTTCGCGGACCGCAGCGTGAGCCCCGAGGTCGACCAGGTGTCCCGGCAGACCACGGCGATCATCCTGGACGCCATGGGACTGGACGACCCGAGCCCCGCCCAGCTCTCCGCGGTCCGCGTCATCGAGCACACCTGGCACTCGGCCCTGATCACCTGGCTCTCCGGCCGCGCCTCCATCGCCCAGGTCAAGATCGACATTGAGACCGTGTGCCGACTCATCGATCTGACGGACCCGGGCGACAAGGCGCCGGACCAGAAGGCCTGAGGACGCGGGGCGGCGGAGTGCGCCCGCGTTCACTCCTCGGGCGGGAACACCGGCTCCCCACTGCCCAGCAGCGTGATCATGATGGCTTCCACCGGACAGCCCTCCGCCGCCGCGAGGATCCTCTCGTTGGCGTCGGTCTCCGGTTCGGCGGGGTGGGACTGCATGCCGGAGTCGAGGCGGAAGTGGTCCGGGACGAGGTGGACGCACTGGGCGGAGCCGATGCACAGGGAGCGGTCGACCTCGATGTTCCAGCGGTCGCCCATCCCTAGGCCTCCCAGCCCGCGGGCAGGTGGATCATCTTGTGCTCCAGGAACTCGCCGTAGCCCTCGGGCCCGAACTCCCGCCCGAGCCCGGAGTTCTTGTAGCCGCCGAAGGGGCCGAGCATGTCGAGGCTGAAGGTGTTGACGGAGTAGGTGCCGGTGCGGACCCGGCGGGCGATGTCGATGCCGTGCGCGACGTCCGCCGTCCAGACGCTGCCGCTCAGCCCGTAGTCGGAGTCGTCGGCGATCTTCACGGCCTCGGCCTCGTCGCCGTAGGGGAGCAGGCAGATCACCGGTCCGAAGATCTCCTCGCGGGCGATCCGCATGGAGTTGTCGACGTCGCCGAAGAGGGTGGGTTCGACGTACCAGCCGCGGTCGAGTCCCTGCGGACGGCCGCCGCCGGTGAGGACCTTGGCACCCTCCTCCTGGCCGATGCGGATGTAGTCGAGGCTGCGCCGCCGCTGCCGCTCGGCGACCAGCGGGCCCACCTGGGTCACCGGGTCCAGCGGGTCGCCGACCACCAGGGCGCTCGCCGCGGCGGCGAAGGCGTCCGCGAACTCGTCGTAGCGCGAGCGGGGTACGAGGATGCGGGTCTGGGCGACGCAGGCCTGGCCGTTGTTCATCCAGGCGGCCTGGACGATCCCGGGGACGGCCGTGGCGAGGTCCGCGTCCGGCAGTACGACCGCCGCCGACTTGCCGCCCAGTTCGAGCGTGACGCGGGTGAGGTTGCGCGAGGCGACCTCCATCACGCGCCGGCCGGCCGCGACCGATCCGGTGAAGGAGACCTTGTCGACGCCGGGATGCCCGACCAGGTACTCGCTCACCTCACGGTCGGCCGGGAGGATCGACAGGACGCCCTCGGGCAGTCCGGCCTCCCGCGCGATCTCGCCCAGCAGGTAGGCGTCCAGGGGTGATTCGGGGGACGGCTTCAGTACGACCGTGCAGCCGGTCAGCAGCGCGGGCGCGAGTTTGGCGGCCGCCACGAACTGCGGCACGTTCCACGGCACCACGGCCGCGACGACCCCGACCGGCTCCCGCCGGACGAGGATCCTGCCGAGGACCCCGTCGCGCGTCTCCTCGTACGTGAAGCCGCGCGCCACCGTGAGGGCCGCGTCCCAGACCATCATCGCGCCGAGGGCCTGCGCGAGGACGCTCCAGGAGTACGGGGAGCCGTTCTCGGAGGAGATGACCCGGGCGATCTCCTCGTGCCGGGCGCCGATCGCGTCCTTGATCCTGGTGACGACCGCGATCCGTTCCTCGGGGCTCATCCGGGGCCAGGGGCCCTCGTCGAAGGCGCGCCGCGCGACGGCGACGGCCCGGTCGACGTCCCCGGCCGAGGCGTGCGGGACGCGCCCGATGACCTCCTCCGTGTGCGGCGAGATCACCTCGATGACGCCGGTGCCCAGGGGGTCCGTCAACTCCCCGCCTATGAACAGCTGTCCGTGTTCCACGAGCTCGGTCATGACCGACCGCCTCCCCGGGGGGCGTTCTCCGACACTGCCGACTTCTGACACTTCATCAGATACGAGAACTGATACCAGCTCCGGTCGGAGGAGTCCACGGGCCGGAGCCGACGGCGCGACAGTTGGTTCGGGCACCCATTGGAATACGTTCTAGTTATAGTGACGGCAGGACGGCGATTGGTGGGAGCCCATGACACAGGTGACCGATCACGGCGGGGGCGTACGGTCGCTCAGGGTCCCCATCCCCGACAACCCCCTCGGCACCACGCTGGTCCACGTCGTCGACACCGACCGGGGCCCCGTGCTGATCGACACCGGCTGGGACGACCCCGCCTCCTGGGACGTCCTCACCGCCGGGCTCGCCGACTGCGGCATCCCGGTCGCCGAGGTGCACGGCGTGATCATCACCCACCACCATCCCGACCACCACGGCCTGTCGGGCAAGGTGCGGGACGCGTCCGGGGCGTGGATCGCGATGCACGCCCTGGACACCGAGATCGTACGGCGGACGCGGGAGCACAAGGCCGAACGCTGGTTCGCCTACATGGCGGACAAACTGGAGGCCTGCGGCGCGCCCGAGGAACACGTGGCGCTGCTGCGAGCGACGGGCACGGCCCGGCGCTCGGAGGGCCTGCCCCAGTTCGCCCCCGCGCTCCCCGACCGCGAGATCGTCCCCGGCGAACTGCTCGACCTGGCCGGCCGCCGGCTGCGCGCGATCTGGACCCCGGGCCACACGCCCGGCCACGTCTGCCTGCACCTGGAGGAGGCGCACCCCGCCGGACTGCCGGGCCACGGCCGCCTGTTCTCCGGCGACCACCTGCTGCCGCGGATCACCCCGCACATCGGCCTGTACGAGGACCCGGACGACGTCACCGTCGCCGATCCGCTCGGGGACTACCTCGACTCCCTGGAGCGCGTGGGCCGACTCGGCCCCGCCGAGGTGCTGCCGGCCCACCAGCACGCGTTCACCGACGCCCCCGGCCGGGTGCGGGAGTTGCTCACCCACCACGAGGAGCGCCTCACCGGTCTGCTCACCCTCCTCGCGACCCCGCTCACCGCCTGGCAGCTCGCCGAGCGCATGGAGTGGAACCGGCCCTGGGAGCAGATCCCCTTCACCTCGCGGAACATCGCCGTCTCGGAGGCCGAGGCGCACGTCCGCCGTCTGGTGAAACTCGGCCGCGCGGAGGCCGTGCCGGGCAGCGGTCCGGTGACGTACGTGGCGGTCTGAGCCGCCGGGCGCGGCCCGTCCGCGGCGCGTCAGCCGTCCCCCGCCGCGTGGTCCGCCCTCCGGACGGACGGCGGGGCTTTCGCGGCCCGCCCTAGAAGGCGAGCGTGCGGACCAGTTCCTCGGCGTCACCGAGGAGCCGGACCTCGTGCGCGCTCATCGTCGGATTGGCGGCCCGCCGCCGCACCGCCTGCGTGAGACCGTCCGGTGTCACACAGTCCGTGTTCGCGTCGAGCATCGCGGCCAGCGTCTCCCCGGCCACCCCGGCCCGTTTCTCGCCGCCGACGGCGACCTGCGCGAGGATCACCGCGGACATGCCCCAGTCGAGGCCCGGCGGGCCCTCCTCGGCGTCGGTCCAGTCGATGACCCTCGGACCGTCGGGGGTGAGCATCACGTTGTCGGGGTGCAGGTCCAGGTGCAGCACACGCACGGCGGGGTCGGCGGAGAGCCGCGCGGGCACGGCGTGCAGCCTGCGCAGCAGCCGGGCGAGGGTGAGCCCGGCCTCCTCGGCGGAGAAGAGCCCCGCGCCGAACGCCTCCAGCATGGTCGGCCCCGTCAGCCGTTCCATCACCAGGTCCCCGTGGGTCGCCGCCCGCACCCCCGGCACCGGATAGCCGTGCCGGCGTACGTGTTCCATCACCGTGGCCTCGGCCGTCGCGTCGCCCCGGCCCTCGCGGTCGCGCCGCAGCACCCACGTCTCGTCGATCTCGTAGACATCCGCCGAACGCCCCGAGCCGAGCAGTCTCCCCGTCCGCATGAGGCGAACCTAGCCGGTCGCCGGCCCCGCCCCGCAGGCGGCGCCCGGGCGATTCCTACGGGCCGGTAGAGTGAGCGCGTCGTCATCACGCCCGTACGGGAGGAAGCCGGTTCAAATCCGGCGCCGGCCCTGTCCCCGAGCTCTCGGCCCCGTCCGAGCGGGGAGACCCCGATCCGTGAACCGCCCAGTCGGCGGTGCGCCGGATCATCGCGCCCGGGACGTGACCGACTCGTGCCATCGGCAGCCCGCCGGTGGCCGGCACCGTCGAGGCATACGGTGCCGGAGCCGCTCGGGGCCAAGCCTGTGCCCGGTGCTGCCCGGCCCCCGCAGGGAGAGTCATGATCGTTCGCCGCACCGCCGCGGTACTGGCAGCCACCGTCGTGATCGGTACGGCCCTCGTCCCGGCCGCCGTGGCCGAGAGCTCCTCCCCGTCCCCCACCGCGTCCCGGGCGATACCCTCCGGCCTCTTCGGCAGCACCGACCCCACCTACGACGGCGTGTGGCGGCAGTCCCTCGCCCTGCTCGCCCAGCACACGGTCGGCGAGCGGCCCGCGGCCAAGGCCGTCGACTGGCTGGCCGGGCAGCAGTGCGCGAACGGCGCGTTCGCCGCGTACCGCGCCGACGCCGCGGCCCCGTGCGACGCCAAGACCATGGTCGACACGAACAGCACCGCCGCGGCCGTCCAGGCCCTCGCCGCGCTCGGCGGGCACGACGGCGGGACGCGCGAGGCGGTCGGCTGGCTGAAGTCCGTACAGAACAAGGACGGCGGCTGGGGCTACACGGCGGGCGGGCCGACCGACGCGAACTCCACCTCCGTGGTGGTCGGAGCGCTGGCCGCGGCCGGCGGGAAGCCCGGCGACGTGAAGTCGAAGGACGGCAGGTCGCCGTACGACGCGCTCGTGAAGCTGGCGATCGCGTGCGACGGCGAGGGTGCCGACGCGGGCGGCTTCGCCTACCAGCCGGACAAGCGGGGGGCACTGGCCGCCAACGCGGACGCCACGGCCGCGGCGGTGCTGGGAGCCCTCGGCAAGGGGCTCGTGACGACGGCCGGGAAGGCTCTCCCGCACGGCCACACCTGCGAGAAGGCGGACACCCCGACTCCCGCGCAGGCGGCGGACAACGGCGCCTCCTACCTCGCCCGTCTGCTGCGCGACACCCCGTACCTGAAGTCGGCACTGCCCGGCGCCAAGGACCAGCCCGACTACGGCAACACGGCGGACGCGGTCGTCGCACTGGCCGCGCAGGGCGGGATCACGGAGACGAGGAAGCCCCTCGCCTGGCTGGAGAAGACCTCCGGTCCCTGGGCGGCGACGTCCGGCCCGGCCGCGTACGCGCAGCTGATCCTCGCCGCCCACGCCACCGGCACCGACCCGCGCGCGTTCGGCGGCAGCGACCTCGTCGAGCGGCTCGGCGCGACGGGACCCGCCGCCCAGGCGTCCGGCTCGGCGGCGGCCTCCGCCGACGCGGGGAAGGACGCGGGGAAGAAGGACCGGAAGGACGACGCGAAGAGCGTCAGCGTCTGGTGGATCATCGGTGTCGGTCTGGTCGGCGGCATCGGCATCGGCTTCCTGATCAGCGGGCGCTCGAAGAAGCGGCAGCCGTGAACCGGCGCCGCGCGACGGCTCCGGCCCTGCTCCTCGCTCCCCTGCTCCTGGCCCCGCTGCTGCTGGTGCTCACCACGGCCGGGCAGGCGCAGGCCGTCGGCTACCGCTACTGGTCCTTCTGGGACCGGACCGGCGGCTCCTGGACGTACGCGACCCAGGGCCCGTCGACCGCGCGGCCGTCCGACGGGGACGTCGAGGGTTTCCGCTTCGCGGTGAGCGAGGACTCGCAGGACGCCTCGAAGCCGCGCGGGAACCCGGACTTCGCGTCCGTCTGCGCCAGGACCGAGGCGCGGTCGGGCACCAAGAGGGTGGCCCTGGTCCTCGACTTCGGCACGGCGGCCGACGCTCCCTCCGGAGAGACGCCGCCGGCGCCGCGTACGGCCTGCGCCCGCGTCCCCTCCGACGCGACGGCGGCGGACGCCCTGGCCTCGGTGGCCAAGCCCCTCCGTTACGACACCAACGCCCTGCTGTGCGCCATCGCGGGCTATCCGCGGACCGGTTGCGGCGAGCAGGTCTCGGCCCCGCGCGACCCGACGGCGTCCGCCCGCCCGCGGTCCGGGGCGCCCCACCACGGCCCGTCGGCGGGTCTGCTCGCGGGTCTCGCCGCGGTCGTCCTCCTGGGCGCGGCCGCGATCTGGCAGGCTCGCCGCCGCCGCGGCTGAGCCGCGGTGACCAGGATGACGACAGGCGACGAGGAACGGGACACCGCGACGGCGGCCGACGGGTACGGGACCCGCAGGGAGCCGAGGGCGGCCCACCGGTACCGGACCCGCCAGGAACCCGCGGCACCGAGCACACCCGCCGTGCCGCCCGCGCCCGCCGAACACGTCGCGCCGTCGGCGCCGGTCCACCCCGCCGTACCCGCGTCCCGGCCCGCGCCGCCCGTGTCCGACACCCCGGACACGCCCGGCGGACCCGGCACACCCGCCGCGCCGCCCGCGCCCGCCGAACTCGCGCCTTCGGCGCCGGTCCACCCCGCCGTGCCCGCGTCCCGGCCCGCGCCGCCCGTGTCCGACACCCCGGACGCACCCGGCGGACCCGGCACACCCGCCACCGCCGCCGTCATCGCGGCCGGCGCCCGGCCGGCCCGGCTCCCCCGGCCGGAGTCCGGCTCCCGCGTGCTCGCCCCGCCCGGCGTGCCCGACGCCGGCCCCCGCGGGCGCCGGCGGCCCCGTCGTACCCGTGCGCCGCAGGCCCACCGCGGCAACGCCCTGCACCCCGGAGCCTGGTGGATCTGGGCCCTGGGACTGGGCACCGCCGCCTCCCGCACCACCAACCCGCTGCTGCTCGCCCTCCTCGTCGGCACGGCCGGATACGTGGTGGCGGCGCGCCGCACCTCGGCCCCCTGGTCCCGCTCGTACGGCGCGTTCGTCAGGCTCGGCGTGGCCGTGCTCGGCATCCGTCTCGCCTTCGCGATCCTCCTCGGCTCCCCCGTCCCCGGCTCGCACGTCCTCGTGACGCTCCCCGAGGTACCGCTCCCGCACTGGGCGCAGGGCATCCGTATCGGCGGCCGGGTCACCGCCGAGGGCCTGGTCTTCGCGCTCTACGACGGCCTGAAACTGGCCACGCTCCTCATCTGCGTCGGCGCGGCGAACGCCCTCGCGAACCCGGCGCGGCTCCTGAAGTCCCTGCCCGGCGCGCTGTACGAGGCGGGTGTCGCGGTCGTCGTCGCGCTGACCTTCGCACCGCACCTGATCGCGGACGCGCAACGGCTGCGCGCCGCCCGCCGGCTGCGCGGCCGCCCCGACCGGGGCCTGCGCGGCCTGCTACAGGTCGCCCTCCCGGTCCTGGAGGGCGCGCTGGAACGTTCCGTCGCGCTCGCCGCGGCGATGGACGCGCGCGGCTACGGCCGGACCGCCGAGGTGGCGCCCGCCGTCCGCCGGACCACCGCCGTCCTGACCCTGGGCGGCCTGGTCGGCGTCTGCGCGGGCACGTACGGACTGCTGACCGCCGAGGGCGACGGTTACGGACTGCCCGTGCTGATCGCCGGCCTGGCCGCGGCGCTGGCCGGTCTGTGGCTGGGCGGCCGCCGCTCGCCGCGCACGCGCTACCGCCCGGACGTGTGGGGCGCACGGGCGTGGCTGGTGGCCGGGTCCGGCATCGCCGTCGCCACCGGACTGATCGTCTGCGCCGCGTACGACCCCGTGTCGCTGCGCACCGGTGTCGTCCCCCTGGTGGCCCCGGCCCTCCCCCTGT
The DNA here is from genome assembly GCF_042734135.1 of Streptomyces sp. NPDC059668. Taxonomy (NCBI): domain Bacteria; kingdom Bacillati; phylum Actinomycetota; class Actinomycetes; order Kitasatosporales; family Streptomycetaceae; genus Streptomyces; species Streptomyces sp. NPDC059668. The sequence goes on from NZ_JBHWEL010000025.1 coordinate 58,302, forward strand.
GGCCCGCCGCCGCCGTGCTGCTCGGCCTGCTGCCCGCCTTCGTCGCCCCCGTTCCCGGGCCGCCCCGCTCGCCCCGGAACCGCCCGACCGCCCCGGATACCGCCGCCCCCGAGGAGCCCTCATGATCCGCTTCGAGGATGTCTCCGTGACCTACGACGGAGCGTCCGGACCCACCGTCCGGGGCGTGGACCTGGAGGTGCCCGAGGGTGAACTGGTCCTGCTCGCCGGGCCCTCCGGAGTCGGCAAGTCCACCGTCCTCGGCGCGGTCGGCGGTCTCGTCCCCCACTTCACGGGCGGCACCCTGCGCGGCCGGGTCACGGTCGCCGGGCGGGACACCCGCACCCACAAGCCACGCGAACTCGCCGACGTCGTCGGCACGGTGGGCCAGGACCCGCTGTCCCACTTCGTGACGGACACGGTCGAGGACGAACTCGCCTACGGCATGGAGTCGCTGGGCCTCGCGCCGGCGGTCATGCGCCGCCGCGTCGAGGAGACCCTCGATCTGCTGGGCCTCGCGGACCTGCGCGACCGTCCGATCGCCACCCTCTCCGGCGGTCAGCAGCAGCGGGTCGCCATCGGCTCGGTCCTCACCCCGCACCCGCGCGTGCTGGTCCTCGACGAGCCGACGTCCGCGCTGGACCCGGCCGCCGCCGAGGAGGTCCTCGCCGTTCTGCAGCGCCTCGTCCACGACCTCGGCACGACCGTGCTGCTGGCCGAGCACCGCCTCGAACGCGTCATCCAGTACGCCGACCGGGTCGCCCTCCTCCCGTCCCCCGGCGTCCCGCCGCTCCTCGGCACCCCGGCCGAGATCATGGCCGTCTCCCCGGTGTGTCCGCCGGTGGTGGAGCTGGGCCGGCTGGCGGGCTGGTCCCCGCTCCCCCTCACCGTCCGCGACGCCCGGCGCAGGGCGGGACCGCTGCGCGACCGGCTCGCCGAGCTCGCGCCGCCGGCGACGGCGGCACCCGGGCCCCTCCCCCCGGCGGCCGTCCCCGCCGGCGGGCCGCCCGACCGCCCCCGGCGTCCCCGGTTCCTCCCGCCCGCCCGGCCGCGTCTCCCCCGCGGCCGCACCCCCGGTTCCCCGGCCCAGGCCGCGCCTGCCGCCGTCGTCGAGGGCCTCGCCGTGCGCCGCGGCCAGGTCGAGGCGCTCCGCCGCGTGGACCTGACCGCCGCCCCCGGCGGCATCATCGCGCTGATGGGTCGCAACGGAGCGGGCAAGTCCACCCTGCTGGGCACCCTGGTCGGGCTGGTCGAACCGGCCGCCGGTTCGGTCCGGGTCGGGGGCGCGGTCCCGCACCGGACGTCACCCCGGGACCTGATCCGGCGCGTGGGTCTCGTACCGCAGGAGCCACGGGACCTGCTGTACGCCGACACGGTCGCCGCCGAGTGCGCCGCGGCCGACGCCGACGCGGGCGCCGAGGCCGGCAGCTGCCGGGCGCTGGTCTCCGCGCTGCTGCCGGCGATCACCGACGACACCCATCCCCGGGACCTGTCGGAGGGGCAGCGGCTGGCACTGGCGCTGGCCGTCGTCCTGACGGCCCGCCCCCCGCTCCTGCTCCTGGACGAACCGACCCGGGGCCTCGACTACGCGGCGAAGGCCCGGCTGGTCACCCTCCTGCGCGAGCTGGCCGCGCAGGGACACGCGATCGTGCTGGCGACCCACGACGTGGAGCTCGCCGCCGAGCTCGCGCACCGCGTGGTCGTCCTCGCGGACGGCGAGGTCGTCGCCGACGGCCCGACGGCCGAGGTGGTCGTCGCGTCCCCGTCCTTCGCTCCGCAGGTCACGAAGGTGCTGGCCCCGCGGCCGTGGCTCACGGTCGCCCAGGTCCGGGACGCGCTCGCCGGGGACGCACGCGCATGACCGTCTCCGGCGCCCCCCGGCACCCCGCACCGCACCAGCCCCAGGTCCGTGCCGTCCGCCTCGGCCCCCGCTCCGTGGCCGCCCTGTGCCTGGTGAGCGTCATCGGCGTCGCGGGATTCGGCTGGCCGCTCTTCGCCGACCCCGCCTCCCAGGTCGGCACCCACGCGCAGGACGCCCCCTGGCTGTTCGCGGGGCTGCTCGTGCTGCTCGTCGCCGTCGTGGCCGCGACGATCTCCGAGTCCGGTCTCGGTCCGAAGGCGGTGGCCATGCTCGGCGTACTGGCCGCGACCGGCGCCGCCCTGCGGCCGATCGGGGCCGGGACCGCCGGGATCGAGCCGATGTTCTTCCTGATGGTGCTGAGCGGACGGGTGCTCGGACCGGGGTTCGGCTTCGTCCTCGGGTCCGTGACCATGTTCTCGTCCGCGCTGCTCACCGGTGGTGTGGGCCCGTGGATGCCGTTCCAGATGCTCGCCATGGGCTGGTTCACGATGGGCGCCGGGCTGCTGCCGGGTCCGGACCGGCTGCGCGGGCGCGCCGAGCTGTCGCTGCTCGCCGGGTACGGGTTCCTGGCCGCCTTCGCGTACGGCACCGTCATGAACCTGGAGGGCTGGCCCTTCATGAACGCGCTGGCCTCGAACGTCGCCTTCGACCCGCACGCCGGGGTCCCCGCCAACCTGGCCCGCTTCCTCGCGTACTGCCTGGCCACCTCGCTCGGCTGGGACCTGGGCCGGGCCGTGGTGACCGTCGTCCTGACACTCACCCTGGGTGCGCCGCTCCTGAGGGCGCTGCGCCGGGCCACGCGGCGGGCCGCATTCGAGACGCCCGTCACGTTCGACCCCCGGTGATCTGCGGCGCCCGTCACACCGGCCGGACGCGCTCCGCACATCCGCGTGCGCGCCGTGCGACGCGCGGGGTGAAGCAGCCCACAGGACGTCCGTCACATCCGAGGCGCGGTAGTAGTGAAACCGGACGGCACGGACGCGTCCTCATACCCTCTGACCTGGGATTTGAGAGCCAGGTCACATAAGGACCTTTCGCCCCGGATGCGACCACCACTAGTAAAAGGGGGGCATTGCGGGCGAGCCCCGGGCCTGTTTCTCTGAAGCAGTCGCGAGGCGCCGACGAACCCACCCGGGTCGCGGCGCCGCCGTACGCAGTCACCACGCACCACTTGGTTCCGGCCTACCGCGACGGTCGTGTCCCCGAAGAAAAAGGTTCTCCGTGTCCGTCTCCTTCATCCGCCGCATCGCCTCTCCGAAGAAGGCCCTCACCACTGCCGCCGTGGCCACCGCCACCGTCGGCATGGCTCTGGCCGCGGCTCCCGCCCAGGCCGCCACCACCTCGGCCTCCTCCGCCCAGTCGATCGCGCACGAGATGATCCCGGACGCCGCGCAGTTCACCGCCTTCAGCAAGATCGTCGAACGTGAGAGCGGCTGGAACCCCAGCGCCACGAACTCCGCCTCCGGCGCCTACGGTCTGGTCCAGGCGCTGCCCGCGTCGAAGATGTCGTCCGCCGGCTCCGACTGGAAGACCAACCCCGCCACCCAGATCAAGTGGGGTCTCGACTACATGAACTCCCGCTACGGCAGCCCCGCCGCCGCCTGGAGCTTCTGGCAGGCCCACAACTGGTACTGAGCAACCCCCACCGCACGTGAAGGCGGCGGCCCCCGATCCCCGGGGCCGCCGCCTTCGCACGTCCCGGCCCCGGGCCGACGCCGCGGTGCGGGGGCGGTTCGCCGGCGGTGCACGCCCGTACGCCGCGGACCGCGCCGGGCCGGGCCGTGCCGGACGCTGCCGGGCCGTGCCGGACCGGTGGCGGTCCCCGCGCGACGGGGAACCCGGACCTGCCGGCATCGCCCCGCGGCCGTGGTGGACTTGGGTCCTCGACGACCGTCCAGCCGACCGGAGGCTCCATGAGTGCGGACAGCGCGGCCGCGCGGACCGACGACCCCGAGGAGCGCGGACTGCGCCTGGTCGCCGTCCTGTTGGGGCTGACCGTGGTCAGCGGGCTCATCGACGCGGTGAGTTATCTCGGGCTCGGGCACGTCTTCACCGCGAACATGACCGGCAACGTGGTGGTGCTGGGCTTCGCCGCGGCCGGAGCTCCGGGCTTCTCCGTGTGGCACACGCTGACCTCGCTCGCCTGCTTCCTGGTCGGCGCCGCGGCCGGCGGGCGGGTCGCGGTGCGGTTCGGCGGCCGCTCCCGCCGGTCCTGGGCGCGGGTCACGCTCGCCGTCGAGGCGGTGCTCGTCGGCGGGTGCGCGGCAGTCGCCTTCACCGCGCCGGGCGCCACCGGCACGACGTACACCCTGATCGCCGTCACGGCCTTCGCCATGGGCCTGCGCAACGCGACCGTCCGCAAGCTGGGCGTACCCGACCTGACGACCACGGTCCTGACGATGACCCTGACGGGCCTGGCCGCCGACGCGGCCGTCGGCGCCGGCGCGGGCAGCCGTTCCCCGCGGCGCGCCGCCTCCGTCGTCGCGATGGCCGTGGGCGCGCTGCTGGGCGCGTGGCTGGTGCTCCACCACGGACTCGGGATCCCGTTGCTGATCGCGGCGGTGGCGACGGGGGTGCTGGCGGTGTCGGCCTCCGGGCGGGAGTAGTCCCGCCCCCGGCTGGAGAGGACTCTCCCCGAGCCGTGGGCCCTTGGGCTCCCCCGGCTGCCGACGTCCGCGGGGCTCCAGGCAGACTTCCTCGGAGCAGTCCCATGACCAGGAGGATCACGCATGATCACGCTCACGAAGGAAGACGGCCCAGCGGACCTGGACGGGGTGACCCATCTGTCCATCGGGGTGTCCTGGGACCCCACCGCCGGAGCGAGCGGCGGCCTGATGGGGAAGCTCCGCCGGCAGGCCGGCACCGACCTCGACCTGATCGCGATCGCGATGCAGGGTGCGGACCCGGTGCGACTGGCGGGCCTCGACTCCCTGGACCCGCTGGGCAACGGCTCGTTGGTGCACAGCGGCGACAACCAGACCGGACGCGGCGACGGTGACGACGAGACGGTGACCGTCGAGTTCGCCCGGGTGCCGGCCAACGTCACGTCGATCGTGTTCGTCGCCGCCGCCTTCAAGAAGGGCAGTTCCTTCCAGAAGGCCCGGAACATCAGCATCAAGGTGTACGACGCGACCGGGGGCACCACCCAGCAGGTCGCCGACATCTGGCCGAGCCTGCTGAGCAACGACAACGGCTGCGCCGTGGCCAAGGCGATAAGGACCGGCGGTGTCTGGAAGCTGGAGGTGATCAACCAGACGGGCCGGATCAAGCAGGGTGACGAGCGGGACCTGATGCGCTTCGCGGTGAACAAGTAGGGACACCGGCGAGCGGGGACACCGGTGGGGGCTCGGGGGCTGACCCGTACGTCAGCCCCCGCCCGGCACGCCGCCCGGGTGTCCCGGCTACAGCCGCTGGATGATCGTCCCGGTCGCCAGTGCCCCGCCCGCGCACATGGTGATGAGCGCGAACTCCTTGTCCCTGCGCTCCAGTTCGTGCAGGGCCGTCGTGATCAGGCGCGCCCCCGTGGCCCCCACCGGATGCCCGAGCGCGATCGCGCCACCGTTCACGTTGACCTTCTCCAGGTCCTGTTCGAAGACCTGCGCCCAGCTCAGCACCACCGAGGCGAAGGCCTCGTTGATCTCGACCAGGTCGATGTCCTTGAGCGACATACCGGCCTTGCCGAGTACGGCCCGGGTCGCGTCGACCGGTCCGTCCAGGTGGAAGTGCGGGTCCGCGCCGACCAGCGCCTGGGCCACGATCCGGGCCCGCGGCCGCAGCTTCAGCGCCCGCGCCATCCGCTTCGAGGCCCACATGATCGCGGCGGCTCCGTCCGAGATCTGCGACGAGTTGCCCGCCGTGTGCACGGCCGTCGGCATCACCGGCTTGAGGCGCGACAGGGCCTCCGCCGACGTGTCGCGCAGCCCCTCGTCGCGGTCGACGAGCCGCCACATGCCCTGCCCGGCACGCTGTTCGTCCTCCGTCGTGGGGACCTGCACGGCGAACGTCTCCCGCTTGAAGCGCTCCTCCGACCAGGCCACGGCCGCCCGCTCCTGCGAGACGAGACCGAGCGAGTCGACGTCCTCGCGCGTCAGCCCACGGCGCCGGGCGATCCGCTCCGCCGCCTCGAACTGGTTGGGCAGGTCCACGTTCCACTCGTCGGGGAACGGCTTCCCCGGGCCGTGCTTGGACCCCGAGCCCAGCGGCACCCGCGACATCGCCTCGACACCGCAGGAGATGCCCACGTCGATCACCCCGGCCGCGATCATGTTGGCGGTCAGATGCGCGGCCTGCTGCGAGGAACCGCACTGACAGTCGACGGTCGTCGCGGCGGTCTCGTAGGGCAGGCCCATGGTGAGCCACGCCGTGCGCGCCGGGTTCATCGACTGCTCCCCGGCGTGCGTCACCGTGCCGCCGACGATCTGCTCGACGCAGTCGGCGTGGATACCGGTGCGGCCGAGGAGTTCACGGTAGGTCTCGCCCAGGAGATAGGCGGGGTGGAGATTGGCGAGCGCGCCACCGCGCTTGCCGATGGGGGTGCGTACGGCTTCGACGATCACGGGTTCCGCGGCCATGGGGCTAGGTCCTCTCCTCGCTGACCCGCGCAGCGCGGGGCGTCCCGGCCCACCCACCGCGCCGAACTAGAACGTGTACTAGTTCTCCGTGCAGTCTGCTGAGCGGAACCCCCGTGCCGCAAGGGTCGTGCAGGCCCCGAAGTCGCCATCCGCGGCGCTACCGCCCGCAATTGGGGGTGCCGCACCCCTTGCGACTTGTAGAACCCGTTATTACCTTCACGGCGATTCCCTTTTCTGATGGACCGTCAGGCCATCAGTGGGCGGCCGCCGGAACACGGCCGTCGGAACACCGTCGCCACAACAGAACGCGTGAGAGCTGGAGTTGCCGATGCCCTGTCCAGCGCTGCCCGACGGGTTCGACTTCACCGACCCCGACCTGCTGCACCACCGCGTGCCCCTGCCGGAGTTCGCCGAACTGCGCCGGGCCGAGCCGGTCCGCTGGATACCCCAGCCGCCCAACCTGGCCGGCTTCCAGGACGAGGGCTACTGGGCGGTGACCCGGCACGCGGACGTCAGGTACGTCTCCACGCACCCGGAGATCTTCTCCTCGACCCTCAACACGGCGATCATCCGCTTCAACGAGCACATCGAGCGCGACGCGATCGACGCCCAGCGGCTGATCCTGCTCAACATGGACCCGCCCGAGCACACCCGCGTCCGCCAGATCGTGCAGCGCGGATTCACCCCGCGGGCCATCCGGGCGCTGGAGCAGCGGCTGCGCGACCGCGCGCACGCGATCGTCGAGGGCGCCCGTGCCCACTCCGGGCCCTTCGACTTCGTCACCGAGGTCGCCTGCGAACTGCCCCTCCAGGCGATCGCCGAGCTGATCGGCGTCCCGCAGGACGACCGGGTCAAGATCTTCGAGTGGTCCAACCGGATGATCGCGTACGACGACCCGGAGTACGCCATCACCGAGGAGGTCGGCGCCGAGTCGGCCACCGAACTCATCTCGTACGCGATGAACATGGCCGCGGACCGCAAGCAGTGCCCGGCGAAGGACATCGTCAGCACCCTGGTGGCTGCCGAGGACGAGGGCAACCTCGGTTCCGACGAGTTCGGCTTCTTCGTGCTGATGCTCTCCGTCGCCGGCAACGAGACCACCCGCAACGCCATCACGCACGGGATGCACGCCTTCCTCACCCACCCCGCGCAGTGGGAGCTCTACAAGCGCACCCGTCCGGCGACCACCGCCGAGGAGATCGTCCGCTGGGCGACCCCCGTGGTCTCCTTCCAGCGCACGGCGACCCAGGACACCGAACTCGGCGGCAAGGCGATCAGGAAGGGAGACCGGGTCGGCCTCTTCTACGCCTCCGCCAACCACGACCCCGAGGTGTTCGAGCACCCCGACGACTTCGACATCACGCGTGACCCCAACCCGCACCTCGGGTTCGGTGGCGGCGGCCCCCACTACTGCCTCGGGAAGTCCCTGGCCGTCCTGGAGATCGACCTGATCTTCCAGGCGCTCGCCGACGCGATGCCGAACCTCTCCCTGGTGGGCGACCCGCGCCGGCTGCGCTCCGCGTGGATCAACGGGGTCAAGGAGCTCCAGGTCGACGCCGGCTGACCCCGGCACCCGCTCGGGCCGACGGCCTCCCGGCGTCCGTCGGCCCGTCCCGCGGGAGGCAGGGGCAGCCCCCCTACGCTCCGCCCCTGCCTCCCCCGAGGGCCGGGCCCCCTGACCGCGGCGCACGTGCCGGGCCGACGCACGTGCCGGGCCGGCGCCGGATCAGCCCGCCGTACGACCCGCCGGGCTGTCTGCGCGGCCGTCCGCGGGGCCGTCCGCGCGACCGCCTTCCGCGCTCCCGCCGGACCTCCCCCCGGAACTCTGCACAGGGAGTTCCACCGGACCGTCCGCGGGGCCGTCCGCCGAGCTGTCCGCCGAGCTGTCCGCGGGGCCGCCTTCCGCGCTCCCGCCGGACCTCCCCACGGAACTCTGCGCGGGAAGTTCCACCGGGCCGTCCGCGGAGCCGGCCGCGCGGCCGGCTGCCGCCGGGGCCGGCTCCTTCGTGCCGGCCTCCACGGGCCGCACCAGCGGCCGCGGCCTCGGGCCCTGGAGGAGGTAGGTCAGACCGAAGCCCGCGGCGACGACCGCCGCGCCGCCCACCGCGTCCAGTACCCAGTGGTTGCCGGTCGCCACGATCGCCGACACGGTGAACAGCGGGTGCAGCAGGCCGAGCGCCTTCATCCACCACTTGGGCGCCAGGATCGCGATCACCAGTCCGCACCACAGGGACCAGCCGAAGTGCAGCGAGGGCATCGCCGCGTACTGGTTGGTCAGCGCGGTCAGGGTGCCGTAGTCCGGCTTGGAGAAGTCCTGCACACCGTGCACGGTGTCGATGACGCCCAGCCCCGGCATCAGTCGCGGCGGGGCCAGCGGGTAGAGCCAGAAGCCGACGAGCGCGAGCAGCGTGGCGAAGCCGAGTGCCGAGCGCGCCCAGCGGTAGTCGCCGGGGCGGCGGGTGTAGAGCAGGGCGAGGACGGCGAGCGGGACGACGAAGTGGAACGACTCGTAGTAGAAGTCGAAGAAGCCCCGCAGCCACTCGACCTTGAACACCGCGTGGTTGGCCCAGTGTTCGATGTCGAGGTGCAGGAACCGCTCGATGGAGAGTATCTGGTCGCCGTGGTGCTCGGCGGTGGCCCGGCCGCCCGCGTTGGTGCCGCCCGTCGCGGCCAGCCTGACCTGCTGGTAGGCGGAGTAGCCGACGCGGATCAGGAGCAGTTCCAGCAGCAGGTTCGGGCGGGTGCGGACGCGGCCGAGGAAGGGCAGCAGCGGCACCCGCTTCCACCGGGTGGGGACGGGCCGCGCGTAGTCGGTGGGGATCGGCGCCCGGTAGTACTCCGAAGTGCGGGAGAGGAAAGGCACCAGCGTGGCGGCGGCGAGCGCGGCGAGCAGCACCAGGTTGTCGCGCAGCGGGTAGACCGCGGCCATGTTCGGCAGCATCATCTTCGCCGGCAGGGTCATGACGAGGATGACGGCGACGGGCCACATCGCCCGGTCCGAGGCCTTCTTGCCGACCCGGCCGACCAGCGCGAGCAGGACCCACAGCAACTGGTGCTGCCAGGTGGTGGGCGAGACGGCGACGGCGACGCAGCCGGTGATCGCCACGGCCAGGAGCAGCTGCCCGTCCTTGGCGTAGCGCACGGCACGGCGCAGACCCAGGGCCGCGACTCCCGCGCCGAGCAGCAGGAACAGGCCGATCTCCAGCGGGCCGTTGAGGCCGAGGCGCAGCAGCGCGCCGTGCAGCGACTGGTTGGTGAGGTCGTCGGCGTCCCGGCCGAGTCCGACGCCCGCGAGGTGGTGCACCCAGTACGTGTGGGAGTCGTGCGGCATCGCGGCCCAGGCGAGTGCGGTGCTCGCGGCGAAGGTGAGCACGCCCGACACGGCGGCGCGGCGGCGCCCGGTGAACCAGAGCAGCGGGGCGAAGAGTAGCACGGTGGGCTGTAGCGCCGCCGCGAGGCCGATCAGGACGCCGCTCGCCCGCTCCCCGCGGACCGTGAAGCAGCCCAGCAGGACGAGCAGGACCGGGATGATGCTGGTCTGGCCGAGGGAGAGGGCGTTGCGGACCGGCAGCGACAGCATCAGCAGGCTGATCGCCACGGGTGCGGCGAGCAGCGAGGTGCGCCGGCTCACGGGCTGCGGCAGGGCGCGCGCCGCGACCACGCCGAGCACGACGACCAGCGACAGGCTGCCGAAGGTCCATCCCCAGCCGAGCGCCTGTTCGGCGGCGCGGGTGAGCGGTTTGAGGACGAGTCCCCCGAAGGGGGTTCCGGTGAACCGCGTCGAGTCGTACAGCGATCCCTTCACATGCAGGACGCCCTCGGGACCGACCCAGGTCTCCAGGTCGGTCAGCCGCTCCCCTTTGGGGGTGCTCAGGACGACGGCGACCTGCCGTACCGCGAGGACCGCGGCGATCAGCCACAGCCCGATACGGATCGTGCGCAGCCGTGCCCTCGCCGATTCCGCCGCCCCCGCCCCGAAGGCACCACCCGCTCGCCCGCCGTGCTCCACATTCGCCACGCCCCGTCGGCCCTCCCGCCCCGTTCGTCCCGCGTATCCCGTGCGCCGGTGTCTGCCCGGACCCCTAAGAGGCTCGCACTGCCCCCGTGGATGGACGCAGGCAACCCCCCCCTTCACCTGACGTCCCCCCGTCTTTTGTCCGGATGACGATAGTGCGAGATCGGTTCGGTTCCCCCCTCGGTCCGCGACATGGATCACATTCACCCGCGACAAAGGTCACAGACAGGCCACTCGAAGCCGGGGTCCGGAGCGGCCGTCGCCCCTGCGCACACGGTGTTTGCGCACGTTGAGCACAGGGTCGGCCACGACACGTGACGCGCGGGGGCGACCCTATGGTCGCTTTTTGGTCTGTCCCGGGTCGTCACGCGGGGCGGACCACGTCCTTGTCCCCGTCGAAAGGCAGGCGAGCGGAATCTTGCCCTCCGTCACTCCCGTCGCTCCCGTCGCTCCCGTCCGGCTCCGGCCCCCCGTGCGGCCGGAGGTCACCGTCACCGACCCCGCCCTGGTGAAGCGCGCCGTCAAGGCCGCCGCCCTCGGCAACGCGATGGAGTGGTTCGACTTCGGTGTCTACAGCTACATCGCGGTGACGCTGGGCAAGGTCTTCTTCCCGTCCGGCAACCCCACCGCGCAGCTGCTGTCCACCTTCGGCGCGTTCGCGGCGGCCTTCCTGGTCCGCCCGCTGGGCGGCATGGTCTTCGGGCCGCTGGGCGACCGCGTCGGCCGCCAGAAGGTCCTGGCGGTCACCATGATCATGATGGCGGCGGGCACCTTCGCGATCGGTCTGATCCCGTCGTACGCGACGATCGGCGTCGGCGCCCCCCTGCTGCTGCTCGCGGCCCGGCTGGTGCAGGGCTTCTCCACCGGCGGCGAGTACGCGGGTGCCTCCACCTTCATCGCCGAGTACGCGCCGGACAAGAAGCGCGGCTTCTTCGGGAGCTGGCTGGAGTTCGGCACGCTCGCCGGATACATCGGCGGCGCGGGACTGGTCACCCTCATGACCGCGTTCCTGTCCACCGAGGACCTGCTGGCCTGGGGCTGGCGCGTGCCGTTCCTGATCGCGGGCCCGATGGGCGTCATCGGGCTGTATCTGCGGATGCGCCTGGAGGAGACCCCGGCGTTCGCGGCGGAGCTGGAGAAGGCCTCGAAGAAGGAGAAGGACCGCCCCAAGGTGCCGCTGCGCGTGATGCTCGCCGGCCAGTGGCGCGCGCTGCTGCTCTGCGTCGGCCTGGTGCTGGTCTTCAACGTCACCGACTACATGCTGCTGTCGTACATGCCGAGCTATCTGACGAGTGAGCTGAAGTACGACGAGACGCACGGTCTGCTGGTCGTCCTCGCCGTGATGGCGCTGATGATGATCGTGCAGCCCTTCGCGGGCGCGCTGACCGACCGGATCGGCCGCCGCCCGGTGATCGCCGCCGGGTGCGCCGGATTCCTCGCGCTGTCCGTCCCGGCCATCCTGCTCATCCGCCAGGGCAGCCTGCTCGCGGTCGCGCTCGGCATGGGCGCGCTGGGCCTGCTCCTGGTGTGCTTCACCTCCGCGATGCCGGCCGCGCTGCCCGCGCTCTTCCCGACGAAGGTCCGCTACGGCTCGCTCTCCATCGGCTTCAACGTCTCCGTCTCGCTCTTCGGCGGCACCACCCCGCTGGTGGTCACGGCGCTCATCGGGGCGACCGGGAACATGATGATGCCCGCGTACTACATGATGGCCGCGGCCGTGATCGGCGGCGTGGCGGTGTGGTTCATGTCCGAGTCGGCAGGCCGGCCGCTGCCGGGTTCCGCCCCGGCCGTCGAACCCGGCACCCGGCCCGGCACCGGCCACGGCACCCCGACCGCCGTGGGCGCCGACGCCTGACCCGCCTCCGCCGATCGGCCGACGTCACCACCGCGCACGGAGGATCACTCCCTCATGCGGCTGACAAGCGCGGGCGGCGCGACTAGATTCGTCGACGGAAATAGTTAGTGCTCCTAACTAGACGCACGAAAGGCATGGTGCATGAGCGAGTCGCAGTTGTGGAACGACGTCGACGACTACTTCACCGCCCTCCTCGCCCCCGCCGACGAGATCCTGACCGCCGCACTGCGCGACAGCGACGCCGCCGGGCTGCCGCACATCAACGTCGCGCCGAACCAGGGCAAGCTGCTCCAGCTCCTGGCCCGGGTCCAGGGCGCCCGCCGCATCCTGGAGATCGGCACCCTCGGCGGCTACAGCACGATCTGGCTGGGCCGCGCGCTGCCCGCCGACGGCCGGCTGGTGACCTTCGAGTACGACGCCACCCACGCCGAGGTCGCCCGCCGCAACCTCGCCCGCGCCGGCCTCGACCGGATCGCCGAGGTACGGGTGGGTCCCGCGCTGGAGTCGCTGCCGAAGCTGGCGGAGGAGAACCCGGAGCCGTTCGACTTCGTCTTCATCGACGCGGACAAGGTGAACAACCCGTCCTACGTCGAGTGGGCCCTCGAGCTCACCCGCCCCGGCAGCCTGATCGTCGTCGACAACGTCGTGCGCGGCGGTCACGTGACCGACGCGGGCAGCACCGACCCGAGCGTGCGCGGCACCCGGGCCGCGCTGGAACTGATCGCCGCCCACCCCAGGTTGAGCGGGACGGCGATCCAGACGGTGGGCAGCAAGGGGTACGACGGGTTCGCGCTGGCCCGGGTCCTCGACTGACTTTCGCGGCACGTCCCCGGACGTGCCGCGCTCCCCCGCCCCACCGCCCCGGGTGGAAACCCACCGTCACGCACAGCGGTCCCGTGCGCGCGAA
>NZ_JBHWEL010000025.1:71517-85675 GCF_042734135.1 Streptomyces sp. NPDC059668
GCGGGGCCGCCGTGGGGGGGGCCGGTGGGGTCGGGGGGGGGCGGCCGGGGCCGCGGGCCCCCCTCTGAGCGCCGCGCCCCCCCCGCGCCGCCCCCCCGCTCCCGGGCCCTACCGCTCGTGGTAGAAGCCCACGTTCACGCTCTGCGGACCGGTGCGGTCGAAGATGACGATCTCTCCGGAGCTGCCCGCGGGGAGCTGCTCCGTCCCGCCGTACGGGACGGCCCGGGTCGGCATCCCGGCGAAGGTCAGCCGGACCTCGGAGGAGGGGTCCGGGCGGGAACCGTGCAGCCAGGTGACCTGCCAGGAGCCCTCCGGGCCGCACAGGAACTCCAGGTGGACCCGGGAGACGAACAGCCAGTCGTCGGGGGTGGCGAGCCGGCACACGGTCCGGTCCCGGCCCACCCGCAGCACGGCGCCGGGGTCGCTCGGTGCGTCGGCCATCAGCATTCCGGCCGTCGCACCCGCGTCCGCCCCGGTGACCGAGGCCATGGTGAGTTCGAGCACGTGCGCTCCTTCGCGTTCCGGTGAATCCGCCCACCGGTTCGATCGTCCTGGTGCCGGGCGTGGTTGACGCGCCGCCGCCGCATGATAATTCGCCCGATCGTCCGCTCGGGCGTCCTCCGGCACAATGGACGTATGACCGAGCGCAAGCCACCCGGCGTCAGCTTCGAGTCCTGGGTCGACCGGCAGATCCGCGAGGCGGAGGCACGCGGTGAGTTCACGGACCTCCCCGGCGCGGGAAAACCGCTGCCCGAGGTGACCGACACCGCGTACGACGAACTGTGGTGGATCAAGCGGAAGATGGCCCGCGAGGGCCTGTCGGTGCTGCCCCCGACACTCGCCCTGCGCAAGGAGGCCGAGGACGCGCTGGCGGCGGCGTCGGCGGCGCCCTCGGAGCGGACCGTGCGCCGGATCGTCGAGGACATCAACGCCAAGATCCGCGAGGTCATGTTCAAGCCGCCGCCGGGCCCGCCGCTCGGCCTCAAGCCCTACGACGTGGACGAGATCGTCCGGGACTGGCGCGAGCGCCGGGCCGGGTGACCCCGTCGACGCGTGAGGCCGCGCCCCGGAACATGGTCCGGGACGCGGCCTCACGATCGCCGTGCGGTGCGGGTCAGAGGTGCAGCAGACGCTCCGTGACCTCGCGGTAGTCCCGCAGGGCCAGGCGCAGTTGCTCGGTGTCGGACGCCTCGTCCGCACCGGCCTTCTCCCAGGACGTGCGCAGCGTGCGCCGGCGCCGGGTCATCGCGTCCGTGAACTGCGCCGTGAGCTCCTCGAGGACATGGTCGGCCTCCTCGACGGACGCCCGCGGACCGTCGACGAACCCGCCGACCGCGTGCCGCATCCGCAGCGCGTACTTGTCGCACGCGTCGTGCGACAGCAGCGCGGTGTCGTCCGCTCCGGAGACGCCGTTCTCGCGTGCCGTGCCCGGGGCGTGCGCGCCGGCACGGACGGACTCGCGGGAGCTGTCTCCGGCGCGCCCGGCGGACGGGGCCGGGGTCTCGGTCCCGGTCCCGCGGGAACCCTTGGGCTCACGAGAAGTCGTGGCCTCACGGGAGCCCAGCGGGACCGGCGTCACGTGCTCGCCCGTGGTGGATGCGGCCCGGTCCGGTGTCTCACGGTGATCGTCCGCGGTCGCGCCGGACGGGGCCGCGGTCTGACGGGAGGGCGTGGGGAAGGGGGTGCGCGCCGCCGTGTCACGCTCACCGGCACCGGCTGCCCGGTCCGGCGTCTCGCGGCGGGTCTCCGCGGCCTCGCGGCCACGACCTCGCTCGTCCCCTCGTACCGCCGCGCCCTCGGTCCTCGCGGCCTCGGTCCTGCTGGTCCCGTCCTTCTCGGCCCCGTCCTTCTCGGCCCCGGTCCTCTCGGCCCGGGTCCTCTCGGCCTCGGTCCTCGCTGTCGTCTCGTTCCGCGGGGTCGTCTCGTTCTGCGGGGTCCGCGCGGCGGGTGTCGCCTCCGTGTCGCCCTTCAGCACCTCGCGGCGGGTCGCCGTGTCCTTGGCTTCGTCCGGTGTCATGTCGTTCACCTTCCTCAACTCCCCTTCACCTGGCGCCTGGTGAGCGCCCACGGCGTCCGGGATCGGTTGTCGGGAGCCGGGTCCGGCCGGTCGGCGGCGGTGTCCTGACGCTTCGTGGACACCAGCTCCTCGAAGAGGCCGCGGGCCTCGATCATGGCCTCGCGGAGTTCCTCGGTGCCGACGCGGTCGTCCGGGGTGGGGCTGTACGTGGCCTCGTGAACCCGCCGGTAGCCGTGGACGCGGTGTCCGTGGTGGACCGAGAGTGCCTCCAGCCGCTCCTCGTAGCGCTCGCCGTCGGGGAAGCCACGCTCACCGGCCACCTCGCCGAGCAGGCGGTCCGCGTCGGCCACCGCGTCCTGCGGCGAATCGACGAAGCGTTCCTGGGCGGCCGTCCAGCGGGCCGTGTACTGCTCACGGGCCGACGCCTCCAACGGGCGCCGCCGCAGGGAGCCGTGCCGCTTGACGCGCTCGGCGAGGTCACGCTCGGCGGCCCTGGCGTCGCCGTCGTGCCGGGCGACGGCCCGGTCGTATTCGGGCCCGAAGCGCCGCCGCAACGTGCGTCCGCCCTGCGGCCTGCGGGCGAGGAGGGTCAGGGCGGCTGCGACAACGGCAACGGCCGCCACGATCACGATCAGAGCGATGATGACGCCTGTGGACATGGATGCCTTCCGGGGTTTCTCGACCCAACGGGCCGGTTCGCGGATCGGGTTGCCCGGAAGTACGCCTTCAAACGGGGCCCGCCGCCCCGGGTCCCGCCCGCCGCGGGGCCGGTTCACCGGAAACCGGTTGCGGACCCGGTCCGGTGCCTCGTGACAATGACCGCCATGACCCGTACCGGTACCCCCACGACGAACGACACCACGAACGACCCGAGGAGCGGCACGACGAGGGACACGGCGAGCGACACGGCGAGGGGTCGAGAGGGGGGCCGAGAGGGAGGCAGGAGAGGCGACGCGACGAACGGCGCGGCCGGCCCCGCCCCGGCTTCCTGGACGATCGCCCCCGAGCCCTTCGACTCCCCCGCCGCCGCGGCGCTGTGGCGTGCCTACTACACCGAGGTCAGCGACCGCTGGTACCTGCTGCACGAAGGCCGCGCGACCGATCCCGGAGAACTGGAGCGGAAGATCGCCGCGAGCACGGGGGCCGAATTCGCCGCGCCCACCGGAGTCCTGCTGGTCGCCCGGTACGACGGTGAACCCGGGGGCATGGCGGGCGTGCGGATGCTCGACGCCGTCACGGGTGAGCTGAAGCGGGTGTTCGTGCGGCCGCCGCTGCGCGGCCGGGGCGGCGCGGCCCTGCTGCTCGCCGCGGCCGAGCGGGCGGCACTCGGTCTCGGCGCCCGGAAACTGGTCCTCGACACCCGCGCCGACCTCGTGGAGGCGCGCACGCTCTACGCACGGCACGGCTACGAGGAGACCGGGGCCCACAACGACGACCCCTACGCCGACCACTGGTTCACGAAGCGGCTGCGGGCGCCCTCCTGATCTGTCGTCGCGGCGGCGTCGGGGTGCCGGGCGCGGGCCGGTGCCGGGAGGGTGTGGGGCGGGTGCGGGTGGGGGTGGGGTGCGGGTTGGGTGCTGTCAGGTGATCGGTCCCTGCGGGCGCGGCACCGAACCGTCGTGCGGGCGCTCCGCGTCCGAGCCCGACATCTCCGCGTTCAGCGCCTCGACCAGCTTGACCAGATCCGTCGGGCGGTCCGGACCCCACCAGTCGCCCAGCAGTTCGGCGAGGGACTCCTCACGGGCCTTCGCCAGGTTCCCCGCGGCCTCACGGCCCTCGTCGGTGAGCACCAGGTCGAGACCCTCCCGGTCCACGAGGCGGCGCACCTCCAGCTGGCGGGCCGCGGCGAGCACCACGGGCAGCGGTACGGTGCTGCGCTCGGCCAGCTGCGCCGGCTCCGCCCAGCCGTACTTCTTGATCCTCAGCAGCAGCCAGCTCGCGGCGGGCAGCAGGTCGTACCCGGACCGCGCGGTGATCTTCTCGTAGATCGCGCGCCGTCCCTCCCGGGTGCCCAGCACCGACAGCGCGCGGCACACCTCGTCGTACGACGACCGCTCCACCGGATTGGTGGCGAGCGTCTCGGTGATGTCCGGCGCCGTGACCGACCCCCGCAGTTTGTCCTCGCGCAGGAACCAGGCCAGCACGAAGCCGAGCAGGGCGACCGGAGCCGCGTACAGGAAGACGTCGGTGATCGACGAGGCGAATGCATGCAGGACGGGCTGGCGCAGTGCGGGCGGGAGGCCCGGGATGCCCTTCGGGTCGGCCTTGAGGCTGTCCGGGGAGATGCCGGGCGGCAGCTGCCGCCCGCTCAGCGCGGCCGTGAGTTTGTCGCCGAGGCGGTTGGCGAAGACGGTGCCGAAGATCGCCACGCCGAACGAGGCGCCGATGGAGCGGAAGAAGGTCGCGCCGGAGGTGGCGACGCCCAGGTCCTCGTACGAGACCGCGTTCTGCACGATCAGGACCAGCACCTGCATCACCAGGCCGAGGCCCAGGCCGAAGACGAAGAAGTACGCGCTCATGCGGCCGGTGCTGCTGTGCTCGTCGAGCTGGTGCAGCAGGAGCAGGCCGATGGTGGTGATGCCGGTGCCGGCGACGGGGAACACCTTCCAGCGGCCGGTGCGGCTGACGATCTGGCCGGAGACCGTGGACGAGAGCAGCAGCCCGAACACCATGGGCAGCATGTGCACGCCCGACAGGGTGGGGGACACGCGCTGGACGACCTGGAGGAAGGTCGGCAGATAGGTCATCGCCCCGAACATCGCGAAGCCGACGATGAAACTGATCACGGCGGAGAGGGTGAAGGTCCGGATGCGGAACAGTTTCAGGGGCAGGACGGGTTCGGCCGCGCGCCGCTCCACGCCCACGAACACCACGGCCAGGGCCACGCCGAGCACGGCGAGGCCGATGACCTGCGGCGAGCCCCAGCTCCACGTGGTGCCGCCGAGCGAGGCGACCAGGACCAGACAGGTGGCGACCGCGGCGATGAGGAAGGTGCCGAGGTAGTCGATGACGTGCTTGTCGCCCTTCCCGGGGATGTGCAGGACGGCCGCGATCACGACGAGCGCGACGGCGCCGACGGGGAGGTTGATGTAGAAGACCCAGCGCCAGCTGAGCTGCTCGGTGAAGAGTCCGCCGAGCAGTGGGCCGAGCACGCTCGTCGCGCCGAAGACGGCGCCGAACAGGCCCTGGTACTTGCCGCGGTCGCGGGGCGGGACGATGTCGCCGACGATCGCCATGGACAGCACCATCAGGCCGCCGCCGCCCAGGCCCTGCAGGGCCCGGAAGCCGATCAGCTCGCCCATGTTCTGTGCCATGCCGCACAGCGCCGAGCCGATCAGGAAGATCACGATCGCGGCCTGGAAGAGCTTCTTGCGGCCGTACTGGTCGCCGAGTTTGCCCCACAGCGGGGTGGCCGCGGTCGAGGCCAGCAGATAGGCGGTGACCACCCAGGAGAGGTGCTCCAGGCCGCCGAGGTCGCTGACGATGGTGGGCAGCGCGGTCGACACGATCGTCTGGTCCAGGGCGGCCAGCAGCATGCCGAGCAGCAGTGCGCCGATCGAGACGACCACGCCCGCGTGCACCGTCTCCTTGGCGTCGGCGGCGGCCGCGGAGCGCCTTCGCTCGGCGGACTCGTTCACGGTGTACGGGGCGGTGCCGGCGTTCGCGTCCTGCGGGTCTCCGTACGTGTCACGCTGCGCGTCTCCCTGTCTGTCTCCCTGTACGCCGCCGGGTATGTCGCCCGTCATTCGCACCTCCCGTGGGCCCCTGGGTCTCGGTCACCCTCCATGGTGGTCGGTATGTCCGTTTGCGGCCTGTCGAGCCGGAGGGAGGAGTTCCGGGGGCTCCTGGAAGCGGGCGGGGGACATCCGGATAGCCTCGGGGCCTCAGCGGGGGATCTTCAGGGGAGGGGACCCAAGGCGTGACTGATCCGAACGGGCATGTCTGCCCGGAGTGTGCCGTGCCTCGGGCGGGGGACGGGACGCCGTCCTGCGCCTGCACGCTACGCGCGTCCGACGCTCTGCGGGACGCCCGTACGGCGGAGGCGGCCGCGGCGGAGGACTTCGATCCGCTGCGGATACGTCCGTATGTGGAGCTGGGCGTGGCGGGTGCCGGGGGTGAGACCCCCGGCACCGGGAGTGGAAGCGGGGACGGGGGCGGAGGCGCCGGCGAGTACGAGGGCGAGGACGCTTCGGCTCGGACGATGCGGTTGGGGAGGGTGCCGGCCGATGACACGGTGGCGCTCTTCCGGGTCGAGCAGGGGGTGCCTGCGGGTCCGGGTGGGGGTCCGGGTGTCGCTGCGGGTGCGGGTGTTGGTGCGGGTGTTGGTGCCGGTCCGGCTGTGGGTGCGGGCCGTGCCGGCCTGGCCGAGGAGCAGCCGAGGCCCCGTCGCCGGCGGACCGTGCTGCTGGCCGCTTCCGGTGTCGTCGTGGCCGTCGTGGCGGCGGGGTTCGTGAGTGGGCTCTTCTCGTACGACGCCCCCGCGCGGGACGGGGCGCTGCCGGACGAGGTGAGGGCGGGCGTGCCCGATCCGTCGGCGACGTCCGGCTCGGGCTCGGTCCCGGCGTCGGCGTCCGCGCCTCGTTCGTCGCGATCGGCGGTGGCGGTGGCGCCGTCCGGCACCGGCCCGTCGCCCTCCGCGTCGGCGTCGACGGCGTCGGCCTCGCCCACCTCTTCGGCTTCGCCGTCGCGGTCGCCCAGGCCGTCGCAGTCCCCCGAGAGCCCCGCGACGACCGGCTCGGCGGCGCCCGGACAGGAGACCGCGCCCTCGAACGGACAGCTGTCGGCGACGCTGCGGCGCGGTGACCGGGGTCCGGAGGTCACCGAACTCCAGCTGCGCCTGCACCAGCTGTTCCTCTACAACAGCAGGGCCGACGGCGACTACTCCCGTCAGGTCGAGGACGCCGTACGCCGCTACCAGTGGGCCCGCGGCATCAGGGGCGACGAGCAGGGCGTGTACGGGAGGGCGACGCGGGCGAGCCTCGAATCGGAGACGCGGGAGCCGTAGCGGCTGGGTGGGGGGCCGGGGGCGGGGCGGTACGTCGAGGGTGTCGCCGCCGGATCAGACGGAGCCCGGGCAAGCGACCCGCAGCTCGATCCGAACGTAAGCGACACCCTTACGACGCACCGCCCCGCCCCCTCCCGCCGTCCGGACGCCTGCGGGAACGACCATCCGAGCGACCCGCCACCACAGACGCCAACGGCCACCACCGACATCGACGGCCACGACCAACACCGACGTCCGGTGGCGGCACCGGTGACTGGTGGCGGGGACGCGGCCGGTTGTGCAGCCGGCAGGGCCCGTATAACCGGTCGACGTCCTGCTCTTGATCGGGTTGGCTGGGTGGCATGCGAGAGCTGTGGGCGGCGACGAGTGCTCGGCAGGGTCTCCCGCAGGGATCGCCCGACCACCCCCCGTAGGTACCTCTGGAAAGCCCCAGAGGGCCCTATGGAGGCTCTCGATGTCCCGAACCGTCCGCACAACTCCCAGGCGACTGCGTGTCCAAGGCGTCACCTCGGAGTCCATGTCCCTGTACGACCTGCGCTACACGCACGGTGAGCTGGCTCAGGCCGCCCGCGAGGGCCGTCGCCCTGCCCCTACGAAGACGCTGCGTCGGATCGTCTCCTGGCAGTGGATGGCGCTCCACTGCAGGAAGGGCTCGTTCTCCGACGAGATCGCTACGGCTGAAGGCCGGGCCCGGCTACAGGTCCGACTCGAGGTCCAGCGGATCCGCGGACTGCACCACGCCGGCCACGACCTTGACGACGCGGACATCCCTCCGGTCCGCCACCGTCACGGCGGGCTCTGGAATGCCTGGTAGACACGAAGCGCCCAGGACAGCCCCATCTGGGGCCGCCCGAGGGCGGCCCCACCGGAGGGCCCCGGCGCGGAGCCCTCTGGGATGGGGCGGGCAGGGGCGCCGCGGGCGAGGGGCGGTCAGCTGATGTGCAGCCGCAGGGAACCGTCGTTCACGTGCTCCACCCGTATCTGCGTCAGGTCGCGGACGAGGACGTCGGGGCGGTGGAAGCCGGCCCGCGGTCCGACCCCGACCACCCGCATCCCGGCCGCCCGCCCGGCCGATATCCCCGCACCGGAGTCCTCGAAGACGACACAGTCCTCCGGTGCGACGCCCAGCTCGGCGGCGCCCTTCAGGAACCCCTCGGGATCCGGCTTGCTCGCCCCGACGGACTCGGCGGTCACCCGCACGTCGGGCAGTCCGAGCCCGGCGGCAGCCATCCGCGCACCGGACAGCCCCACGTCCGCCGAGGTGACGAGCGCGTGCGGCAGCCCGGCGAGCGAGGCCAGGAACTCCGCGGCACCGGGGACGGCGACCACGCCGTCCAGGTCGGCGGTCTCCTCGGCGAGCATCCGCGCGTTGTCGGCGTGGTTCTGCTCCATGGGCCGGTTCGGCAGCAGCACGGCCATCGAGGCGTACCCCTGCCGCCCGTGGACGACCTTCATGACCTCGTCCCCGTCCAGCCCGTGCCGGTCGGCCCAGCGGCGCCAGCAGCGTTCGACGACGGCGTCCGAGTTGACGAGGGTGCCGTCCATGTCGAGCAGGAGGGCGCGGGCGGTCAGAACGGTGGTGGCCGTCATCGGCAGGCTCCAGAAACGCGGGGGAGAGAACGCGGGGAATGATGGGAAGGAACGGGGCCCGGGATTGCCGCCGGTCAGACGCTCGGCGCGGGTCCCCCGGAGGGACAAGGCGGCCCCGCCCGCCGGTCAGGGAGTGCGGACGGGAGCCACTTTGTTTCTCTACGATACAAAATGGACGGCCCCGGCGCCACCGCTTCCGCCGCGACCGTACCGCTCCGGCCGGATCAGGCCGCCACCGCCTCGTACAGACTCCACACCCCGAGCGCCAGCATCAGCACCGCGGCGACCTTGGTGATGAGCTCCAGCGGCACCCTCTTCATCAGCGCCTTTCCACCGACGATGCCGAGACCTCCCACCGCCCACAGCGCGAGCACCGCGCCGAGGCCGACGGAGAGCGGGTCATCGTAGCGGGCCGCGAGATTCGCCGTCATGATCTGCGTGAGGTCACCGAACTCGGCGGCCAGGATGAGCATGAAGCCGGCCCCGGACACCTTCCAGAAGGTCTGGTTCTCGGGCTTGCGGATCTCCTCGTCGTCCTCGCCCCTCTTCAGGAGCAGCACGGCGGCACCGGCGAGGAAGAGCACACCCGTGAGCGCGTGCACGATCTGCTGCGGCAGCAGGGTCAGGACGCTGCCCGCCGCGACGGCGAGCGCGACATGCACGGCGAAGGCGGCGGCGACGCCCGTGAAGACGTACGAGGCGCGGTAGCGGGTGCCCAGGACGAGCCCGGCGAGCGCGGTCTTGTCCGGCAGTTCGGCAAGGAAGACGACACCGAAGACGAGCGCCATCACGGTGATGCTGATCAAAATCCCTCAATCGGTCGGGGCCGCCCCACCGAGAGTGCTGTGACTGTGACGCGACACCTCGGCACGGCAGCACACATGGGCGCCCTCGCGTCCGTGGACGCGCGGGCGGTGCACTGCGTTGCCGAAGGTCTCGCCGGCCGGCCTCCGCGGACCCGTGGGTCACGGTCGAGGCCTGCCTCCGGGCGCCGGCTCAGACGAGCTGAGCAGTATGTCGACGGTCCGGCGAAGAGCTACTCCCCTTCTGCGCCGACCACT
The DNA here is from genome assembly GCF_042734135.1 of Streptomyces sp. NPDC059668. Classification (NCBI taxonomy): domain Bacteria; kingdom Bacillati; phylum Actinomycetota; class Actinomycetes; order Kitasatosporales; family Streptomycetaceae; genus Streptomyces; species Streptomyces sp. NPDC059668. The sequence goes on from NZ_JBHWEL010000025.1 coordinate 81,191, forward strand.
CTACGGGACGGCGGAAAGGGCGGGTAAGGGCCGAAGGTCCCATGTGCCGAGGGCCTGCGATCCGTGACGTCACAGGTATGGGCATGTCATGAGCACGTCACTAGCCTCTTACCTGCTGCACCCCTACCGGAAACGAGCCGGCGCAAGCATGAGCCCGCTCGCTCCAACGTCCCCCCACTCCAAGGGAGTTCGCATGCCGAAGGTCTACGCGCGTCGACGGCTGAGCATACTCGCAGCCTTCACCGGCCTGATAGCCATGGCCGGGATATTCACCGGCCCGACCGCCTCCGCCGCCCTGCCCACCCCGGTCAGCGCCGACACCGCCCGCACCTACCTCGCCTCCCTCTCGGTGAAGACGGAGAACCGGACCGGCTACAACCGCGACCTGTTCCCCACCTGGATCACCATCAGCGGCACCTGCAACACCCGTGAGTACGTCATCAAGCGCGACGGTTCGAACGTCGTCACCAACTCCGCCTGCACGGCCACCAGCGGCAGCTGGCACTCCGTCTACGACGGCGCCAACTGGACCGCCGCCTCCGACCTGGACATCGACCACCTCGTTCCGCTGGCCGAGGCCTGGGACTCCGGTGCCAGCGCCTGGACCACCGCGCAGCGTCAGGCCTTCGCCAACGACGTGACCCGCCCGCAGCTCGTCGCCGTGACGGACAACGTCAACCAGCAGAAGAGCGACCAGGACCCGGCCGAGTGGATGCCTCCGCTCAGCTCGTACGCCTGCACCTACGTCCGCGCCTGGGTCCAGGTGAAGTACTACTACAACCTCGCCGTCGACTCCGCCGAGAAGGCCAAGCTGAGCTCCGTCCTCAGCGGCTGCTGAGCCGGCGCCGGTCCCCCCACCTCCGAAACCGGCGCGCTTCGCGGAACCTCCCCGCTCCCCTCCGTCGTTCCGTACCGTACGGGGCGACGGAGGAGGGTGATCACCATGGCGGAGCTGCTCCTGGGGCCGCTGTTGAGGTACGTCGACGGCTCGTCCGCGACCTTCTGGGTCGAGGCGAACCGTCCGTGCAGGGCCGAGGTGCGCTGCGCGGGCGGCGCCCGCGGCGAGGCGCGCACGTTCCAAGTGGCCGGACACCACTACGCGTTGGTGCCGGTGGACGGACTGACACCGGGCACGGTGTCCGCGTACGAGGTACTGCTGGACGGTGTCGGCGTCTGGCCGCTGCCCGACTCGGCCTTCCCGCCCTCGGTCGTCCGCACCCCGGACGGACAGGACGCGGTCCGGGTGACCTTCGGCTCCTGCCGCTGGGCGGCTCCCCCCGCCGACGAGAAGGACCCGGTGGGCCCCGACGCCCTGGACACCCTCGCGCGGCGCATCGCCGCCGCGCCGGACGGCGAACGCCCCGACGTCCTGCTGCTGTTGGGCGACCAGGTGTACGCCGACGAGGTCTCGGACGCCACCCGCGCGTGGCTCACCGCCCGCCGCAGCCTCGCGGACCCCCCGGGCAGCCAGGTCGCGGACTACGAGGAGTACACCCGCCTCTACTACGAATCATGGCTCGACCCCGAGGTCCGCTGGCTGCTGTCGACCGTGCCCAGCTGCATGATCTTCGACGACCACGACGTCATCGACGACTGGAACACCAGCGCCGCGTGGGTCTCCGACATCCGGGCCACGGGGTGGTGGCGCGAACGGCTGCTGTCCGGCCTGATGTCGTACTGGGTCCACCAGCACCTCGGCAACCTCTCGCCGCGCGAACTGGCCGAGGACCCCCTCTACGCCGCCGTCCGCGAGACCCCCGACGGCACGGACGTGCTGCGCGGCTTCGCCGCCCAGTCCGACGCCGACCCCGCCTCCGTACGCTGGAGCTACCGCCGCGACTTCGGCCGCGTCCGGGTGCTGATGGTGGACACCCGGGCGGCCCGGGTGCTGGCCGAGGACGAGCGGGCGATGCTGGATCCGGGCGAGGCCCGGTGGCTGCGCGAGCAGGCGCTGGACGCCCCCGGCTCGTACGACCACCTCCTGATCGGGACCTCCCTGCCCTGGCTCCTCCCCCACCTGGTGCACGACGCCGAGACGTGGGACGCCGCGCTGTGCCGGGGCGGGCGGGGCGCGCGCTGGGCCCGGTTCGGGGAGAAGCTGCGCCGCGGCGCCGACCTGGAGCACTGGGCGGCCTTCCCGGCCTCCTTCGACGCGCTGGCCGGGCTGCTGGCCGAGGCCGGTTCGGGTCCGGACGCGCCGGCCACGGTCTGCGTGCTGTCGGGAGACGTCCACCACGCCTACGTCGCCGAACCCGCCTGGCCCGAGGGCGCGTCCGCTCCCGACGCCCGCGTGCTCCAGCTCACCTGCTCCCCCGTCCACAACTCCATACCGCTGTACATACGGCTCGGGTTCCGGTTCGGCTGGAGCGCGCTGGGCCGGGCTCTCGGCCGCCGTCTGACCCGGCACGGCGCCTGCGCGCCCCCCGCCGTCAGCTGGCGCAGGACGGGCGGCCCCTGGTTCGGCAACCAGCTCATGACCCTGACCCTGCACGGGCGTTCCGCCCGGCTGCGACTGGAGCACGCCCGGGCGGGGCGGCGAGGCGGAGGCGGGGCCGGAGGCGGTGGCAGGAACGGGGGCGCCCGGCTGCGGACGATCGTGGAGTCCGATCTCACCTCGTGAGGCGGGGAGTTCGGGGGCGTGAGTTCAAGAAGCCGTGAGTTCGGAGGACCGTGGGTTCGCGGCTCGCGGAAGCTCTCCCCCGGCCGTCCCGGACGTCCGCAGTCGTCTGCGGTCGTCCGCAGTCGTCCACGGTCGTCCGCAACCGCCCTTTGCAGGCGGTGTATACGGTTGTCGCTCGCGTCGCCCGTGATGCGCGTGACGCATCACACAGCGGGCGGCCGTCCGGTCGCCCGGGGGTCGGCTCCCGGGCCCCGCGACGGCATGATGAGGCGGACCGTCCGCTTCCAGCGGGCAGTTCGCCGCCATGCGCCCCACCATGTCCGGGAGTCACACCCTTGTCTGCACCGACCGCGGAATCCGCAGGGCCCGCCGAGCCGACCGAGGTCTCCGTCGCCGTGGTGGGCGCCGGACCGCGGGGTACGAGCGTCCTCGAACGTCTCTGCGCCTCCGCGCCGGAACTCCTCCCGCCGGACACCCGGCTGACCGTCCACGTCGTCGACCCGGCATCGCCAGGCCCCGGACGCGTCTGGCGCACCGCGCAGTCGCCGCACCTGCTGATGAACACCGTGGCCTCGCAGGTGACCCTCTTCACCGACGACAGCGTGGACTGCTCGGGTCCGGTCCGCCCCGGGCCGAGCCTGCACACCTGGGCGGCCGGCGACCTGGGTCCGGACGAGTACCCGACCCGCGCCCACTACGGCCGCTATCTGGAGTGGGTGTTCGCCGAGGTGGTGCGGGCGGCGCCGGAGGCGGTCCGGGTCCGTACGCACCGGGCGCGCGCGGTACGGCTCGACGACGGCCCCGGCGGCCGCCAGACCCTCACCCTCGACGACGGACGCGTGCTGCCGGGGCTGTCCGCGGTGGTGCTCGCGCAGGGCCATCTGCCGGTGTCCGCGGACCGCGGCCGGCGCGACCTCGCCGCGTCGGCGCGACGGCACGGCCTGCGTCACGTCCCGCCCGCCAATCCGGCGGACGTGGACCTCTCCGCCCTCGCCCCCGGCGAGCCCGTCCTGCTGCGCGGGCTCGGCCTCAACTTCTTCGACCACATGGCGCTGCTGACGGCGGGCCGCGGCGGCCGCTTCACCCGGACCCGCCGGGGCCTGCGCTACCACCCCTCGGGCCGGGAGCCCCGCCTGTACGCGGGCTCCCGCCGGGGTGTCCCCTACCAGGCCCGCGGCGACAACGCGAAGGGGCCGTACGGTCGTCACACCCCGCTCGTCCTCACCCCCGACACCATCGCCCGCTTCCGCGGGCGCGCCGGCTCGGGCGAGGCACCGGACTTCCTGGGCGAGATATGGCCGCTGGTCGCGAAGGAGGTCGAAACCGTCTACTACGAGGGGCTGTTGAGGGGGCGGGGGAGACTTCGCGGCGGTCCGGCGGGCTTCAGGGACCGCTTCCTCGCCGTGCCCCACGGCGACCCCCAAGAAGCCTTCCTGCTCGACGAGTTCGACGTGCCGGGGGCCGACCGCTGGTCCTGGGACCGCATGTCGCGTCCGTACGGCGGGCGCGCCTTCACCGATGCCGGGGAGTGGCGCGGCTGGCTGCTCGCCCATCTGCGCGAGGATGCCGCGCAGGCCGCGCTCGGGAATGTCGAGGGCCCCCTGAAGGCCGCCCTGGACGTACTGCGCGACCTGCGCAACGAGGTGCGGCTGATCGTCGACCACGGCGGTCTGCGGGGCGGGTCGCGCCGGGAACACCTGGACCGCTGGTACACGCCGCTGAACGCCTTCCTGTCCATCGGGCCGCCCCGCCGACGCGTCGAGGAGATGACCGCGCTGATCGAGGCGGGCGTCCTGGACGTGGGGGGGGGGCGGGGGGCCCGGGGCGCGCCGGGCGGGGGGGCGGGCTGGCCGCCACCCCCCACA
>NZ_JBHWEL010000025.1:85685-111680 GCF_042734135.1 Streptomyces sp. NPDC059668
GGCGCGCCCCCCGCCCGTCTTTGTGTGTGCGTGACGGCGCGAGGGTGGGTGTGTTTGTCGTTCCTTCTCCCCCCCCGGGGGGGGGGGGGGCCGCCCCCCCCCCCCGGGCCTGGATCGCGCACTCCCCCGACGTACCGGGCTCGGACGTACGCGCGACCACGCTCATAGAGGCACGGCTTCCGGAACCGGACCTGAGGCGGACGGCCGACGAACTCCTGGCCCGGCTGCTCAAGACGGGCCAGTGCCGCCCGCACACGAGTGACGGCCACGAAACCGGGGGGCTGGACGTGACACGTCGCCCCTACCACCTGAGGGACCGTCAAGGCCGTGCGCACGCACGGCGGTTCGCCTTCGGGGTGCCCACCGAGGGGGTGCACTGGGTGACCGCGGCGGGCGCCAGGCCGGGGGTGGATTCGGTCACGCTGTCGGACGCCGACGCGGTGGCGCGGGCCGCTCTACGTGCGGCGACGGCCGAGACGGAACCGGAAACGGAAGCCCGACCATGGCTAAATGTTGAACTTGCAAGCATTGATTAGGTTACCCTAACGTTGATGACTCACTCGGTTCCGCCCCCTTGATCCGGTTCCCCACGGACCGGACCAGACCGAAGGAGTCCCCCCACATGACCGACCGCCTCAACAGCGCCCAGCCGTACGCCATCGGGCTGTTCCGCATCGTCATAGGCCTGCTCTTCGCCGTGCACGGCGCCGCCTCCCTCTTCGGCGTCCTCGGCGGCGCCGCGGGCACCGACGGAGGTTCTCTCCCCTCCGGCACCTGGCCGGGCTGGTACGCGGCCGTGATCCAGCTCGTCGGCGGCGGCCTGGTCCTGCTGGGCCTCGGCACCCGCGGCGCCGCGCTCCTCGCCTCGGGCTCGATGGCGTACGCCTACTTCGACGTGCACCAGTCGACGGCCCTGTGGCCGATCCAGAACGGCGGCGAGCTGTCGGCGCTGTTCTGCTGGGCCATGCTCCTGCTGGTCTTCACCGGCTCCGGCGCCCTCGGCCTCGACCGGCTGCTCACCGCCCGCGCGGCCCGGGCCGTCGGCGAGGACGAGCGGGCCACGCGGCCCGTCGCGGCCTGACCCCGTCCCGCACCCACCGCACGACCACGGCGCCCGCCACCTCACCGAGGGAGCGGGCGCCGGACCCCTGCGCCCGCCGTGTCCCTTGTGTCCCCTGTGTTCCCTGCGCCCCTCTGTGACCCCTTCATCCAGGACTCCTGGACGCTCCTTCCGGCACCACCGCGGCAGCCCCCACCCCGCCGGCGTCAACGCACCGTGAACAACACATAAGCCCCCCGTGACCCCGCTGTCACACCCGCCGCGTACGCTGTATGGCTGTCACAGGCCGCCTGCCGCTCCCCCGCGACGTAGCGGCGAGGTCGTGCCTTCGGGGGAGTACAGGGGAGTTCCGGTGCTGGAGAGTGTGGGGTCGCTGACGGGCAGCCCATGGATCTACGCGGCGGTGGCCGTGTCGGTCCTGCTGGACGTCTTCCTGCCGGTGCTGCCCAGCGGCGTCCTGGTCATCACCGCGGCCACCGCCGCGGCCGCGGGGTCCACGGGAGCCGTGCCGCACGCGGTGCCCGACATCCTGGCGCTCACCCTCTCCGCGGCCACCGCCTCGGTCCTCGGCGACCTGGTGGCGTACCGGCTGGCCTGGCGCGGTGGCGAGCGCCTGGACCGTGCCATCGCCCGCTCCCGGCGCCTCTCCAGCGCGCAGGAACGTCTCGGCGCGGTGCTCGCGCGCGGCGGAGGGGCGGGCGGCGCGCTGGTCGTCCTCGCCCGCTTCGCGCCCGCCGGCCGCTCGGTCGTGTCGCTCGGCGCCGGTGCCGCCCACCGCCGGGTCCGCGAGTTCCTGCCCTGGTCGATACTCGCGAGCCTGGCCTGGGCCGTGTACAGCGTGGCGCTCGGCTACTTCGGCGGCCAGTGGCTGGGCGCGACCTGGCTCGCCACGGGGGTCTCGTTCGCGGCGCTGTTCGGCGCCGGCGCGGGCGCGGCGTACCTGATGCGCCGGCCCGCACCCCAGGAGACGGGAACCGGCGCCTGACCCGCGGAGTGCTTCACGCGGTGTCCCGCGCGACCGTTGCGCGGGGCCGGTTCAGCCGGCGCGCTGGGTGACCCCGCGTACCTCCAGGCCGCCCAGCAACTCGGCCGTGGCGGCCGCGACCGCCGCGACCGCCTGTTCGAAGACCTCGCGGTTGTGGGCGGCCGGGGCACGGAAGCCGGAGACCTTGCGGACGTACTGGAGGGCGGCGGCGTGGATGTCCTCCTCGGTGGCCTCTTCGGGGAGTACGGGCGGGCGGAGGGTCTTGATGCTGCGGCACATACGCCCAGTCTCGCGCGGACGACGCCGCGATGACGTCCGCTCGCCGCATCCGGCCGCCTCTTCGGGGTGCTTCTCCCCCTCGCGCTCGGACCGCTTGCTCCCGTCGCGCGCGTCGGCACTCGGCGACCGGCTGAACCCGTCGGAACCGGGGGCGTCGGCGCGGCTGTAGCGCCGGACGACGCCACCCGGCATGATCCACTCCCAGGCGGCCACCGTTTCCGGGGCCGACCGACGAGAGGATCGAACGGACATGACGAGGAACGTACGCGACGAGCGGTTCACGATGGCGGTACTGGGCCCCGGCGGCGTCGGCGGGCTGCTCGCCGCGCTGGTGGCGCGGGCCGGACACCGGGTGATCTGTCTGGCCGGGGACGACACGGCGCGGGTGCTGCGCGCGGACGGCGTCCGGGTCCGCAGCGGGCGGTTCGGGGAGTTCACGGCGCGGGTCGAGGCGGACACCGAGCTGCGCGAACCGGTCGACGCCTGTCTGGTCGCGGTCAAGCACACGGCGCTCGACGCGGCGCTCGAACGGGTACCCGCGCCGGCGCTCGGCGACGGCCTGCTCGTCCCCTTCCTGAACGGCGTCGAACACCCCGCGGCCCTGCGCGCCCGGTACGGGCCGGCCCGGGTGGCCCCCGCCGTCATCCGTGTCGAGTCGACCCGGACCGCCCCCGGGGTGATCGAGCACACCAGCCCCTTCGCGGAGATCGACCTGACCGGTGACACGGTGGCGCGCGAGCGGCTCGACGCGCTCGCCGGGGTCCTCACGGCGGCCGGACCGGACGTCCGCGTCCAGGCCGACGAGGCCGCGGTGCTGTGGGCGAAGATGTCGTTCCTCGCCCCGTTCGCGCTGCTGACGACCCGCTACGGAATGCCGCTGGGCGAGGTCCGGACCCTGCACCGGACGGAGTTGACGGCTCTGGTGGCGGAGACGGCCGCCGTCAGCCGGGCGTGCGGGGGCCCCGCCGACCCGGCCGCGGCCCTCGCTCGCTACGACGCCTTCCCGCCCGCGGCGAAGTCCTCCATGCTGCGGGACGCCGAGGCGGGCCGTCCGCTCGAACTGGACGCGATCGGCGGCGCGTTGCTGCGGGCCGCGGCCCGGCACGGGGTGCCCGTGCCGGTCGCGGAGCGGCTGGTGCGGGAGCTGGAGGGCGCGGGTCCCCGCTGACGCGGGGCGCGGCTCACGCGTGGGTCTTGGCCAACAGTTCCACGATCTCCGCGGTGGTGCCGGTCTCGCCGAGGCGGGGGAAGATCCGCTCGACGCTGTTGCGGTGGGTCTCGCCGTCCAGGTCGGTCATGGCGTCGGTGGCCAGGGTGACGTGGTAGCCGTGCTCGTGGGCGGCGCGGGCGCTGGACTCGACGCCGATGCTGGTGGCGATGCCGGTCAGCACGATCTGGGTGATCCCGCGGCGGCGCAGCTGGAGGTCGAGGTCGGTGCCGTAGAAGGCGCCCCAGTTCCGCTTGGTGACGGTGATGTCCTCGGGGTGCCCGGCCAGTTCGTCGACGATGACGTCCCAGCCCTCCGGGAAGCTGCGGGCGCGGCTCGGTCCGTCGTTGCGGCCGGGTACGGCGTCCGCTCCGTCGGCGGCGGCGGTGACCCGTACGAGGACGACCGGCAGGCCCTGCGCGCGGAAGGCGTCGGCGAGCAGCACCGACCGCTCCACGACGTCGGCGGCGGTGTGGGGGGCGAGGCCCGGGTTCCCGACGATGCCGTTCTGCAGGTCGATGACGACGAGGGCGGTGTGCGGGTCGAGCGTGGTGACTGCCATGGTCAGGCCTTTCGGAGGGGTGTGCCGGTGCATGTGGGGAGGGATCGGTCCGGGAGGGTCGCCGCCGGGAGCGGTACGGCTCCGGCGGGCAGCGCGGAGGGCCGGCCGGCGCGGTCCGCCGGTGTCGGCGCCGTGCGCGGGGAAGGACGCGTCGGCGCCGGGGGCGACCACGGCGCCGGGCGGTGCCGGTGGGGGCCGGGAGCCTGCTGGAGCCGGGCGCGGGGGGCGGGTGTCACGGGCGGGTGAGCCGGTCCAGTACGGCCATCGCCTCGATGACGCTCTGCCGCTCGGCCTCCGTGCAGCGGTCCTGGAGGGCCTTGGCCAGCCACTCCCCGCGGGCCTGCCGCGTGCCCTCGACGCGCTCGCGGCCGGCGTCGGTCAGCGTGACGAGCTGTCGGCGGCCGTCCCCCGGGTCCGGGTTGCGGGCGATCAGCCCCTGCTGGTCGAGCACGGCGAGGGTGGCGGCCATGGACTGCGGCCGGACGCCCTCGGTGGCGGCCAGCGCGCTCGCCGTGGCGGCTCCGCTCTTGCTCACCAGGGTGAGCGCGGAGACCTGTGAGGGGGTGAGGTCCTGCCGCTCGGAGACCTCCCGGATCCGCCGCCGCAGCCGGTTGAACGCCACCCGCAGATCCTGCGCCGCGCGAGCGGCCGACTCGGAGATGCCCTCGGCGCTGTCGTCCATTCCGTCACCCTAAATCCCTCAGTTCAGACTGTCCAGTTCGGACTGTCCAGGCCAAGCTGGACAGTTTGAACTGGCCAGTTCGAGTTGGACGGTCCGGGCCCGGCCACAACCGTTCGTGTGAACTCCCGGAAGGAACTCGCACCCCAAAATCGAACAGGCGTACCATTGCCGCGTGGCTGCGACCTATGACTTCCCGAGTGACCTCCTGGCCGGCCAGGAGGAGCTGCACCAGGTCCGGGCGGAGCTCCTGGCCCTGCTCAAGCGGCTCCCCTGGTCGGTGGAACCCCTGGACGGCTTCAGCGACGACAGGGGCTGGCGTCAGGTGGAGCGCCCCGCGTCCCCCGGCTGGACCGCCGACGAACAGGCCGAGGTGGAGAAGCTCAGGCAGCGCGAGCGCGAGCTCGCCGTGTTCGTGACCTGCCACCGTTTCTGGTCGGAGGTCGCGCCTCCGGAGACGGTCGACGCCCGCGCGAGGCTGAAGCACGCCCAGGGGACGGCGCCGGCCGCGAACCCGTCGTAGCGCCCCGCGACTCTCCCGCCCCCGGACGGCTCGCACGGGTCCACCAAGGGCCACCGCAACGGCCACGGCGCCGACCTCGGGCTCGACCTCTACCTCGGGCTCCGGCTCGGGCTCCGGCTCGGGCTCCACCTCGACTCGATCGTCGCGCCGAGATGACGGCCGTGGCCGGGCAGGCCGACGCTGAGCGTCTCGGCGTACGGGCCGCCGACCGCGGAGCACCGCCTCCCGATCCCTGCCCGGAGCGGGCACGCTCCTCTTTCTCTTTCGGGTGAAACACGCCGAATCGCGACAACCGCGCCACTCCCCTCCACGTCGTAAACCCACACGGCATGCACCACCCCAGGGGAGACCATGAGCGATCACCAGTACCCGCAGCAGCAACAGCAGCCCGGGTGGGGCGGACCGCCGCAGGTACCGGTTCACGGCGCGCCCGCGCCGCCGCCGCCGAGGAAGCGCGGCGTGGGGAAGGTCGCGGGGCTCGGCTGTCTCGGCGTCCTCGGCCTCGTCGTCGTCATCGGGATCGCCGGGATGGCCGGCGGTGGCGGGGCGGACCAGAACGGGAACGGGAACGGGGACAGCGGCGCCTCGGACTCCTCTTCCTCCGTCCACAACGAGGCGCGGAACGAGGCGAAGAACGACTCGGACGACGGCTCCGGCGCCAGATCGCAGGCGGCCGACTTCAAGTCCTGCGTGGCCAAGAACGGCACCGCCACCGAGAGGGCGGCCGTCCGGCACGTCACGAAGGTGACCGGGGCCGACAGGCGGAACAACATCCTGGACGCCCCGGAGGTGTTCACCGACTTCAGCGGCGGCCTCACCGGCCCGCACCAGGGCGAGGGCAAGCTCGTCGCCTCCGCGTTCAGCTCCTGCTACGAGTCGGACAACGGCCTCGTCACCGTCTACGACAGGACGGGCGAGATCCTCGCCAACGGCACCTTCTAGCGGTCCCCGCGCAGCCGGCGGCCCCATGGGGGCGGCCCCACCCGCGAACGCCGGGACGCCGTCGTCCGCCCGCGGACACGACAGCGGGCCCGACCCGACCCGCCCCGGCCCGGCCCGGCCCGGACCCTCGGACCACCCGGAGACGGCCCGAGCGCCCGCGCTTCGGGGATGGGACGATTCGCCCGGAGGGGTGCGCGTGGACATGCTCGAACTGATGGAGTGGCTGGCCGAGCGCGGAGTGACGACCGTTTTCAAGGCCGACGGTGACCGCATGGCTGAGCGAAGGACGGCATGGATGGTCATCGTCAGCGGCGGGCCGCTCGGCGAGGACTCGTTCTTCCGCGCGGACCTGCGCTCGGCGGACGCGTGCCTCGACTCGTTGCTTGCCCACCTGGAAGACAGAGGCCTGTCGCCGTTCGCGTGATCGGCCCGTCCCGGCGACTGGTCGGCCGGCTCCACATCCCATGGCACGACGACCCGGCGACCCGCCTGGCCGCGATGATCCGTGTGTGAGTTGTCCCGCGACGGACGAGCTGTCCTCCACCGAGCGCGCTTTCATGATCAACGCGACCGAGCACCGCCTCGATGAACGCCGCCTCGACGAATGCCGTCCGGCCCGGTCTCCCGGCACCGCCCTCGCGTTGCGAGACCTGGGCGGAGGACCGAAGCTGAACGTGAGGCATGCCTGCCGACCACATGGACCGAGCGCAGACGGCTGCGGGGCTCGGCCACCGCGGACCGTGCAGGGAGCGGGTTCCGATGAGGCTTGTCGTCGATCTCAACCGGTGCCAGGGGTTCGCGCAGTGCGTCTTCCTCGCCCCGGACGTCTTCACCCTGCACGGGGAAGAGGCGCTGCTGTTCTCCCCCCGCTTCGACGAGGAGCAGCGCGACCGGGTGGAGAAGGCCGCTGCCGCCTGCCCGGTCCAGGCCATCCTCGTCGACTACTCCGATGAGCCGACGAAGCGGGTGGAGCCCCATGTCGGCTGACACGGACGTCGAGGTCCTGCGGCGCCGGGGCCGCATCGTCGTCGTCGGTGCCTCGCTGGCCGGCCTGCGTGCGGCGGAGACCCTGCGCGAGAAGGGCTTCACGGGATCACTGACCATGATCGGCGACGAGCCGTACGAGCCCTACGACCGGCCGCCGTTGTCCAAGCAGGTGCTGCTCGGACGGGCACGGCCCGAGGACACCGCGCTCCCGCGACGGCGGGACATCGACGCCGAGTGGCGTCTGGGCGTCGCCGCCGAGAGCCTGGACCGTGACGCCAAGCAAGTGCGCCTGGCGAACGGCGACACCGTCCCCTACGACCGTCTGCTGATCACCACCGGGACCAGAGCGCGGCCCTGGGTCCACCCTGAAGAGGCCGCCCTGGACGGGGTGTTCGTGCTGCGGACCCGCGACGACTCCGCCCGCCTGTACCGGAAGCTGACCGGAGGCGCGCCCCGGGTGCTGGTGATCGGCGCCGGTTTCACGGGCTCCGAGGTCGCCTCCGCCTGCCGGGAGCAGGGCCTTGAGGTCACGGTCGCCGAACGCGGCCCGGCACCGCTGGTGGGCGCGCTCGGCGGGGTGATCGGCGCGGTCGCGGACCGGTTGCAGCGCGAGCACGGGGTCGATCTGCGGTGCGGCGTCAGCGTCACCGCCCTGGAGGGCGGGGACGAGGGACGGCTCAGGCGCGCCCATCTGTCCGACGGTTCGGTGATCGACGTGGAGGTGGCGGTCGTCTCGCTCGGTGCCATGCGGAACACGGAATGGCTCGCGGGCTCGGGGGTGGCCGCGGGTCCGCGGGGGATCGCGTGCGACGCCGGGTGCCGGGTGTTCGACGTCAACGGCATCGTCACCGACGACATCTACGCGGCCGGTGACGTCGCCCGCAGCCCCCACCCGCTGTTCGACTACCAGTTCCTGGCGCTGGAGCACTGGGGCAACGCGGTCGAGCAGGCCGAGATCGCCGCCCACAACTTGATCTGTGCCGGGCCCGAGCGCCGGCCGCACCTGTGGCTGCCGATGTTCTGGTCCTCCCAGTTCGGCGTCAACGTCAAGTCCGTGGGTGTGCCCTCGCTGGGCGACCAACTGGTCGTCGCCCAGGGGGCACTGGCCGAGGACCGGTTCGTCGCGGTGTACGGCTACCGCGGCCGCGTCATCGCCGCGGTGTCCTTCGACGGCGCCAAGTGGCTGGGGTTCTACGAGCAGCAGATCGCGTCCGGCGCCCCCTTCCCGCCGGAGTACCGCTCGGTCGACCGCCGGACCGAGCGGTTGCAGCCGATCGACTCGGCCTTCCCCGACCCCCATCTGCCCACCCATGGGCCCACCGTGACGCTGACGGGCCACTCACCGAGCGAGCGGCGTGTCACGTTCGTGCCGTCGCATGCCTGATCACCGGCCCCGCGCCGCCCGGAGCCGTTAGGAGTCACCATGACCTCCGGCACCATCTCCGCGCAGATCACCGACTACGCCCATCGGGCAGATCCGTACCCGCTCTACGCGGAACTGCGCAAGCAACCGGTCAGGCGGGAGGACGACGGCACCTATCTGGTCAGCACCTACTACGAGGTGCGGAGCCTGGCCAACGACCCGCGGCTGAGCAACGACACGAGGAACCGTCCGCCCGGCTACGCCCGCACCGGGCAGCCGGCGGAGGAGACCGGACTGCCGCCCAGCTTCATCTTCACCGACCCGCCCGTGCACGACCGGCTGCGCGAGACCATCAACAGGCCGTTCGGCCCGCCGCACAGCCCCAGGTTCCTGGACGGCCTGCGCGAAGCGATGGCCGACGTCGTCACCGAGCTGCTCGACGCCTTCGAGGGCAAGGACCAGGTCGACATCGTGGAGGACTTCTCCTACCCGCTTCCCGTCACCGCCATCTGCAAGGTCCTGGGCGTGCCGCGCGAGGACGAACCGCGCTTCCACGTCTGGGCCGACGCCCTGGCGTCGTCACTCGATCCCCGTTCCGGCGACGACGACGGCCCGGAAAAGGCACAGCGGGCACGCCAGGACATCGGCGCCTACCTGTCCGGCCTGATCGAGACCAAACGCCGCCACCCCGGCCCCGGGATGCTCAGCGCGCTCGCCCCCGAGATGACACCGGCAGACCTGGAGGCCACCGCGGTGCTGCTCCTGGTCGCCGGCCACGAGACCACCGTCAACGCGATCAGCAACACGACCCTCACCCTGCTGCGCCGCCCGGACCTCCTCGAACGGTTCCAGAAGGACCTGGGCCTGGCCGTCCCGCTCATCGAGGAAGTGCTGCGGTACGAGCCTCCGGTCCAGTTCGTCCCGTGGACCACCGCCCTGGCCGACATCGACGTCGCCGACACCACGATCCCCAAGGGCTCACCGGTCTGGCTCATGCTGGCCGCCGCCAACCGCGATCCCCTCCGCTTCGAGGACCCCGACCGGTTCGATCCCGACCGCAAGGACAACGAGCACCTGGGCTTCTACACCGGCATCCACTACTGCTTCGGCGCCCCTCTCGCCCGTATGGAACTCCATCTGGCCGTGCCCGAACTCTTCCGCCGGGCCAAGTTCTCCCGACTGCTCGAGGACCCACCCCCGTACCGCGCCAACGCGGTGCTGCGCGGCCCGCGCCATCTTCCCGTCGCCATCGAGGGCCTGACGGCCTGACCACCACGTCCACCCGTCGCCATCGAGGGCCTGACGGCCTGACCACCACGTCCTCCCGTCGCCGTCGAGGGCCTGACGGCCCGACCACCACGGACACAGGACCGGCCGGACAGGAGGCCCGTCGCGGACTCAACCGGACGGCGTGACCGGGGACCGCGTGCCGAGCCACTGCTCGGCACCCCAGGCCTCGAACCGCTCCACCTCGGTGAACCCGAGCTTCGCCGCGAGACGCATCGAGGCGACGTTGGCGGTCTGGGTGGTGAGCACCACCGGCTCGCCGGGAAGCACGCCGGCGAGCCAGCCGAGTGCCGCCGCGCACGCCTCGAAGGCGTACCCGCGTCCCCACGCCCGCGGCAGGAACAGGTAACCGAGATCGGCCTTCCCCGCGGCAGCCGGGCGACGGTGCCCCGTTGCTCTCCTGAGCAGGACATGGCCGATCATCGACCCGTCGAGATCGACCACGAAACTCCCGGGCCACCGCTCGGGCACCCCGGACATCTGGCGTGCGAGTTCGTCACGCGGTCGGGGTCCGCCGAGGTAGGTGTGCACCTCCGGCGAGGCGAGCAGTTCGATGAACGCCGCACGGTCACCGGCCTCGGGCTCACGGAGCACGAGCCTCTCGGTCCTGATCGGCTCGGGCGGCCAGGCCACGGGTCCCAGATCTTCCATCCGCGCACGCTAACAGCGTGGTCGAACCGCCGAAGGGGAAACGTCCGACCGGCCGGAAGCATCGGAGATCACCGGCGGGCCCCCGAGCCGTGGTCGAGCCGAGATCCCAAGCTCGTCATCGCGCACGAGAGTTGGCCGTCAGCGCGGAGACCGTCCGTCGGCCCGACGTCACCGACCGGCCGACGTCGACGACGGCGAACGACGGCTCACGGCCGTGAGCAGGTTCGATCGCGGCGCGATGCGAAGTGCCGCGACGAGGCGGCCACCCCACTGTCGGGCGGTGCCGGGACCGGTCACCGCACGTGCTCGACGTCGGCGCCCCGACAGGCCATCGATCAGCGGCCGGATGCGTAGGGAAGGTCCACTTCGGCCCAGCGGACCCTGCCGTCCCGCTCCGGGCGGGTGCCCCGTCTGCGGGACAGCCGGGCGATCATGGCGGGGCCGCGGCCGTGCTCGTCGACGTCGCGCGCTCCGCGCATACGCCGTGCGGAGAAGTCGGCATGTGACACCTCGACGGTCAGGACGTGGTGGTGGATCAGGCGCAGACCGATCGGGCCGGCGCCGTGGCGGACGGCGTCGGCGACCAGTTCGCCGACGATCAGCTTCATGGGGCCCTCGGGTCCTGCCAGTCCCCATGCGGCCAGCTGACCGGCTGCCAGGTTCCTGGCGCGTCGGACGACGGCGCCGTCCCGGGGCAGTGTCCAGGAGGCAACCCGGGCCGGACCGAGCGAGCGGGTGCGGACCAGGAGCAGGCTGGCGTCGTCGCAGGCCACCTGATCCTCGACGGGTGCCATCGCGCGGGTGCAGAGCTCTTCCAGGGACAGCCCCGGCTGGGCGAGCGCGGCGCCCAGGCGGTGCATCCCCTCCTCGATGTCGTCCTCACGGGTCTCGATCATGCCGTCGGTGTACAGGGCGAGGAGGGTTCCCTCGGGCAGTTCCAGCTCCACGGACTCGAAGTGGGCTCCCAGCCCGATGCCGAGCGGGGTGCCGGTGGGCAGGTCGGGGAAGGTCACACCGCCCCGCGGGTCGATGATCGCGGGCGGGGGGTGCCCGGCCGCCGCCATGGTGCACCGGCGGGTGGCCGGGTCGTAGACGGCATACAGACAGGTGGCGCCCACCACCGCGGGATTCCAGTCCGGAGCGTCGGCGTCTGCTTCCGCCAGCCGCTGGACCGTGTCGTCCAGGCCGGCCAGCAGTTCGTCGGGGGGCACCTCCATGTCGGCGAGCGTGTGGACGGCGGTGCGGAGCCTGCCCATGGTCGCGGCGGCGTTGATGCCGTGTCCGACCACATCGCCGACGACGAGGGCCACGCGGGCGCCGGACAGCGGGATCACGTCGAACCAGTCGCCGCCGACACCGCGGTCGATGTCGGCGGGCAGGTAGCGGGAGGCTGCCTCGACGGCCGCACCGCCCCGCAGCCGGTGAGGGCGCAGATTGCGCTGGAGCGCGAGGGCCGCGGTGTGCTCGCGACGGTACCGGCGGGCCTTGTCCAGCGACGTCGCGGCGCGGCTGACGAGCTCCTCGGCCAGCAGCAGGTCGGTCTCCTGGAAGGGCAGCGGATTTTCGGTGCGGACGAACACCGCCATGCCCAGCAGGACGCGCCGCGCGCGGATGGGTACGACCATCACGGAGTGCATGCCGTGATCACGGATCCGCTGCGCCAGTGCCGGCGACTCGTCGATCCACCCGCCCGGGGTGGTGTCCACCTTCGGTTCCAGGCAGGACCTGCCGGTACGCAGGACCTCGGCGAAGGGCGAGGAGGGCGGTACGAGTGTCCGCTCACCGCACACCCACGGGGACTCCGGCGCCCCCTGGTGGATCGAGGCCAAGCCGGCACGTCGGAGGACGGGAAGGCGCTCGCCGATCGAGCCGATGCGGACCGGCACCCCGTCGCCGAACGGGACCGACTGCTCCAGGTCCACGGCAACGCCGTCGGCGAACAGGGGCACGGCGAGATCGGCCAGTTCCTGACCGGTCCGCATCACATCCAGGGTGCTGCCGAGGCGCGTGCGCGCCTCGCCCAGGACGGCGAGGCGCTCGCGTTCCCGCCGGCTCTCGGCGACATCGACACTGATGGTGCACCCCCCGAGCGGCCGGCCGTCGGCGCCCTGGAGACAGGAGAACGAAACCGCGAGCGGGCGCTCCTCACCCAGAGGTGTCGGCAGCCACGTCCGGTACTCGTGGACCTTGGTGCTGCCGCTCCTCAGCACCCGCCGCATCATCGCCTCCGCGGCTTCGGTCTCGACACCGGGCCACGCCTCGGCGATCCCGAATCCGACCCGCCGCTCACGGGGGACGCCGTCGTGGCTCTCCATCACGTCGCTCACCCACGTGCAACGCAGCTCCAGGTCACGCACGGCGACGCCGATCGGCGCGTGGTCAAGAATTGCCCCCTGCACCCCTACGTTCACCGCGCCCCCGGACGGCGCGCCGATGTTGGTCGCGGACGCGAGCCACCGCACCGCCCCGTCCTGTCCCCGCAACATCGAGATCCGCATGCCGACGGCGAGCATGCGGCCGTCCCGGTGGCGCACCGTCGTCGCCCCTGACCAGCCGTTCCGGGCCCGGCACCGCTCGACGTACGCCGACATCGCCGACGCTGCCCCGAAGCCCGGCAGGACGAGCGCGACGGACCGGCCGACCACCTCCCCGGCGGAGTATCCGACCAGGTGCTCGGCAGCCTGCGTCCACGCGACCACGGCCCCCTGCTCGTCGAGCAGCGCGAACGCCGTATCGGATATGTCAGACGCGTGCATCTGACTACCGGGTCTCACTTGATCGGTACGGGTGGTGGTCCTGGTCATCGACTGTCGTCCTCGGATGAATCGAGATGGGGCGATATGGAGCTAGGTGGGGCGAGATGTGACTAGGTAGGTCTGGATAGGGCTAGATGGATCAAAGTGTTATATGGCGACGAATTAGCCCCTTACGGGACGATGACAGGACAGTGCTCCGCCCTGTGACAACGCCGCAGCCGTCGGCCGACCCCGGTTCGGCCGTGCGAGCCCGCCGACGTGCCGCGAGGCGGGCCGTCCGTGCGGCGGCCCGCCTCAAGAGGGCGGCCGTGATCCGAAGCGGAAGCGCCCAGGTCACTCCGGCTGTAGCCGCTGCCGAGCTCAGCGACGCATCAGGACGCCAGCGAGCCGCCGTTGACCGCGGCCTACAGAGGTCCGTCCGACCGGCCGGTCCAGCCCCACCAGACATGCGGACCGATACACACCCACCTGCGAGCTCAGGACCGGCTGCGGCAGGCCGCGGATCAGAGTGCGAACGGCTCGTAGGCCAGGGCGCGTTCGATGATCTTCTCGGCGGTCAGTTCTGGGTCGAAGTCCCAGTAGATGTAGTCGCTGATGTGAGGACAGGCGAGTCCGCGTTCGAGCTTGCCCAGAGCTTCGTCTGCCTCGTCCTCGTCGGTGAAGTCGGCGGCCATGAGACGTCGTACGAGGGAGAGAGCTTCCTCGCGATCCATGCTGCGGGGCGTTGCCATGGTCAGCTCAGCTCCTGTCCAAAGCCGGTCTCTTCCTTGGTCTCGCGTACCGCCGCGTCCGCGACTGACTCCCCGACGTCGACACCGACGCCGCGTTGATGTAGTCGATGCGGGCCACGAGTACAGGCTCGCACGGCCGGTCGGCAGTCGAACCAGCAGATCAGGAAGGTGAAGCGGCCTGCGGGACCCGTCTCGCACGTAAGGGGCACGGCGCCCCCAGCAGCCGAAAGGGATCAAGGCCCAGGCATCCGGATCCACACCGGCTGACCTGGGCCTTGTTCGTGTCCTGAGGCTGGTGGGCGCGGACGGTCTCGAACCAGCGGCATCCGCCTTGCAGGTTCGCTCGTGGCGCGGTGCAGGGTGCTGGAACGTGGCTCATTGGTCACCCGCGGATCCGGCGCAGACAGCCACCGTGCGCCATCGTTCACTGCCGTTGACGTCACCTGTGGAGGTCGGAGACGTCCGGGGCCGGTCGCCTCCGAGTCCAAGTGAGACGGCAGGGGCTGGGGACCTTGCAACCGTGCGCCAGGGCGAGCACGACGCATCTGGCATCCCGGCGGCCGTAGCCCGTCGCTTCCGTGATCCCGGTGCTCGCTTCCCGCCACTTCCCCTGCTGGATCAGCTGTCGCGCTCGTTCCTGCGTGGGCCTTGGGACGGGGATCTGGAGGGCGCGGATGATGTCCGCATCCCAGCGCTGTCGGCGTGCACGCCGGACCCGTATCCAAGTTCCCACGGACCGCTTCATCGCTCCCCCCGCAGCGTGCAAGGTGTCCTCAAAAACCGACGAGCCAATGCCTCAACCGCCGGGCCGCCGCTCTGCGGCACCGTACCGTCCTACTCCTCGGGCTCCCACGCACGGAGCAGGTCGAACAATCCCGCGTCTCCCTCGACCTGCAGGGAGTCCACCGGAATACGGTCGTACACGTAGAGAACCAGCTCACTCGCCGTGCCGCGAACGGAGACACCGGCCGCGTTCGGGTCCTCGTCGGCAGCGGCGACAGGAGTCGTGCCGGGCGTGGGGATACGGGTGGAGCGTGCGCCGTCGCCGTCGACCGTGAGGCGCCAGGAGTGACCCCCGGTGGCGTGGAAGTCGAAGGCGGCGGGCTTGTGCGGCCAGGCACTCGTCGTTGCGACGCAGGTGAACAGGAACTCCTCGACACCGTCGAGTGCCACCTCCTCCGGCAGCGGCTCCGGGGCACCCACCGTGATCTGGGCGTCGTAGGTGTGCACCGCGAACTGCTGGAGCTGGTGCCGGGCGACGGCGCCACAGGTCTGCGGCGACTGGGACGCACCCCACCACGTCCAGCAACCGCGATCCGGGCCGGCCTCTCTCAACGCGTCCACCAGTTGCTCCGTGGACTCCGCCAACCAGGCCCCCAGGGCCTCACGCTCCCGAGGCACAGCCGGGGCGCCCTCCGCCGCGGACTTCGCCGGAGCAGGCCCTGCGGCGACGGTGGCGGCCCAGTCGCGGCGCCCCTCGCCGATGTGCTGCGCCAGATCGAACAGCGTCCACTCGGGGCAGGTCGGCACCTGCACGTCGAGGCTGGGCGCGGAGGCGACCGCGGCGCGGAAGGCGCTCGACCGTTCGTCGATCAGTCGCAACAGAGCGGGGAACGTAAGTGTCGTCGTCACATGGACTCTCTATCACCGTGCTCCGACCATCGGACAGCGATTTTCACAGCCGAGGCGACGAGCGCTCGGCACGGGGCCGGGCGTCCTCAGATGACGCCGTGTCCACGTTCTGAGCCGATCAGCGAGTGCCGGTCATGCGGGGCTGTTCGCGGTTGCATCCGGTGTTGATGGTTGCCTGTACCTCACGCCCTCCTGCGGCACCGCAGGAAGGCGTGAGGTACAACTACGCCATGACGACTCGACCGACGCAGGCGATGTGGTGGGCTGAAACGGCGATCTGCCTTGCCGTAGCCGCCGTGACTTTCGTCGGGATCAGCTCTCTTCTGGGGGCGTCGGCGCCCCAGGGCCACCACGTCACAGTGGAGGGCGGGGCCTCCATCGTGGTGATTGCGCTGTCCGCCGGCGTCGGCATCTTCGTGAGTGGCCGGTTCAGGGCACGGGGGCTGCGTCGGCAAGCCTTGTCGCCCTGCACACGTTCTGAAATCTGATTTCGAGGTCTGCCCTCATCCTCATCAGGTCGATCGAGGTGGTCTCTCGACCGTGGATGAAGGTCCGTTGAGCCCTGATCCGGCCGCCACTGAGGTTCGGCATAAATCGGCGCTGTACAAGCTCGTTGGTGTCAGCCGCTGGCGTCAGACGACCCAGGTGCCCCTGACAGTTTGGCTTTCACTGCCCGCCAGTTCATGGTGGTCCGTCCTCATCGAGACCGACTGCATGCTGGCGTCATGCTCGTACGCGTTCCAAATGGCGTATGCGCAGCGTTCATAGATGCGCAAGGCCGAGCAACAGCAGGAAGACCAGGGCGATTCCCCCGAGGAACCACGGCACTCGGCCCCGCCCACGCTGTTCGACGACTTCGGCGTAACCAGGGTCTTTCGCGTCGTAGATGACGTCCAAGCGCTGGCCGATGCCGATGGGCGGGAACTGGTACGGCATGCTGTCGCAGTAGTACTGCAAGCCGTCGACCTCGTACACCAGACGGAGCGTGACCAGGCCCTTTTCGTTTCGGGCAGTGGCGGAGCACAGCGCATGGACGGTCACACCCCGGCGTGCGAGATTCTGATGGCGCCAGATGAAGACGATCGACCCTGCGGCAAGGGGGATCCCGAAGAACAAGATGGTCCCCGTATAGTCCCGCAGCCCATCCAGCATGTCCCCTCCGCAGCCTCAACCATCACGCGCTTCACCGAACGCCGCGAGTCTGACAGCGGCCGCCTCCGAACACCACGACTTTGCGATCTCGGCTGTAGTCGTCCCCTCGTCAGAGACCAGACGATCTCCACCCGCCAGTCTCCCCAGCGCCATCCGTGGAGCGGGCGTGGTTCATGGCGTCCAGGTGGAGCGCGCCACTGTACGAACGACCTGGATGCCATGGGCCGCGTCTGCTCGGCTCCGCCTCAGTCGACGGTGGACGGGATGGGAGCACCCGACGCTCGCCACGGTGTACCCGCGGCCGGGAACGGCGCTCCCTCCCACCCGGTTCCGGCCGATCCCCCGCCCGAGGCATGCACTTCGCCGTGAGCCGCAGAAGCCGGGTGCTCGGCTCATACTGCCGGGCCTATCCACATGTGGGCTGGCGTCGGCGCAGCCGGGGCAGAGCGGGCCGACGGCAGGAGCGGCGCCCCGAGCGGAGCCGTACGGTCTCCGTCCGTCGCTCGCATGCCGAGACCTGATCGGAAGGCCTCACGGTCGAGGCCCCCAAGAGCGCTGCGGGTGTCCGTACGGTGGCGTTCCCGGCCTCACTCCTGTCCGAGTTGGCGTATCACCTGGCGGAGCCTGCAGAGGCCGGCCGCACCGGGCTCGTCTTCGTCGGGGCCCGCGGTGATGTCCTCCGGCGGAACAACTTCCGGCGGATCTGGCTCCGCGCCCTCTCCACGACCGGTCTCGGTGACGTCCACTTCCAGGATCTCCGGCACACCGGCAACACCCTCGCCGCGGCCCACCTTGAATACCTCGCGATGACCCGGAAGACCGTCACCGGCCTTGCCGACCCGTTCCAGACCTCCTCGCTCGGCCTGCCCGAGCACCCCGACTACTCCCGCATCCTCGCCGTCTGACACTGGCAGCTTCGCCAGGAAGCGGTAACGGACCGAGTATCGCGATCAGAAGCCCTACTGTGCACCGCTCGATGGTGATCGAAAGCGGGCCACGATCTGGTGTGCGTACTGATCGTCCATGCCGAGGTCGTGGACCGCTCGATAAGCATCTTGGGGCCGACTCGCCTCACATAGCAGTCGAGCAAGGGCATAAAGGGCACCACGATCACCGGCTTCGGCACGGTTGCGCAGGGCCGCCTCCATCCCCCGCTCGCGAAGCGCCCTGTTGAGTCTCCGACGTGCGTGAACATCCCCGAGAGCGCGCTCTGCGAGTTCCGAGAGCCGTGCCGCACGGGCAAGCAGATCCATGTGCCACAGATGGCTGTCGTGCCTGGACGGGTCGGTCGAGTAGCACTCGGCATGGGCGCTCACCCACGCGATGGCCGCGTCCCAATCTCGACGCTGTTCCGCAGCCTGGACCCGCTCGAACCACTCCACAGAACGAGTATCGCGCAGCACTGCCCCGTACAGCGTCGTGGGAGTGGTCGCCGACAGCCGACGAACGTCCGCCAGGATCAAGCCCCCACCGCCACCTACCAAACACTCTCAGAATGACCTCTGAGGGACGCTGAGGTCTGGCGAGCACGTCAATTGGACGACTGGGGCCGGTAGTGGTCGGTTGCGGTCGTGGTGGTTGCTGTACTTCGCTGCGATACAGCACCGGATCGACGATGGGGCACGGTCATCAGAAGGCGTCTTGCCACCATCGATGAGGTGGGTTGCCGTACGGCACAGCGTCGGGACGTTCGAGGATCTTCAGATCGAGAGGCTGCACGATGGTGCGGAGTTCCCGCGCGGTCTTCTTGGGGAGAGCGCAGATCGCCAGTTCCAGCAGATCTCGCTCGTCCGCCGGTTCCGGGCAACAGTCCGGCACTCCGCACCGATCGCTGAACGGCGAGGGGAGTTGATCCCACGGTGCACGGGCGATGGCATTCCACCGAGAGAGAGCTTGCTCAACCAGGCCGGGTTCGAGACGAGTCCGCTCCAACTTAATGACCTGTGCCTGAGCTGGGCCAGAGAGCCGACCGAGCTTCGAGTAGCGGCAATGCGCGGCGAATCGCCTGTTGTCCGCCCGCAGGCGTGATGGGCGCCTACGCGGCATGGACCTTTCTGCTGTAAGTCATGAAGGGCAGTCTGACACGCGGCCGAGTCAATGCGAGGGTCGGTGGTGTCCCAGGCAATCCAGAGGCTCTCTTGCACCCGGGTGAGCCCCTGATCCACCGCAGGGTCTGGACCTGTGGTCTCATCCTTATCAGGTCGATCACAGGGGTCTACCAACGTCGGCCAACCGCCTCTGTGCCTCAGGGGATCGTTCAATGTGGTCCGGTTTCGACTGCTGCCGTTCGCGCTTGTTGGTGTCAGTCGCCGCAGGCAGTCCATTACTTGTCCGCTACTTGTCCGCTCGGTAGAGCTTGATGTCCTTGTTGACGAAGAGGTGGACGTAACCGCACCGCCAGCAGATCAGGCCGGTGGCGTTCTCGTCGGCCCAGGCCAACTTCATGAACTCCATGCCGGTGCTGTTGAGCAGGACATCCCGCTCTCGGAACAGATCCCCTCGGCAGACCTGGCAGTTGAGCCAGACATCCCCCAGTGCTGCACGTACCGGCTTCTTCGCCATCGCGTCAACGCCCCCGCCCTTGCCGTTCCTGGTCGAAGTGAACCTATGTCTCCGACATGCGCATGACTACTGGCTTTGAGCAAGATCAGAGGTCCTCCGCGATCGCAGCACAAGCCCTCGACAGCAACCCACCACTCCCAGCTCCCGTCCCGTCTGCCGTCGACCCACACGTCTGTGGAGCGTGCATGGTTCACGGCGTCCGGGTGGAGCGCGCCACTGTACGAACGACCTGGACGCCATGGACCACGTCTGCTCGGCTCTGCCTGGGGCAACGGCGGACCGGATGGGAGCACCCGCGCACGCCACTACGGACCCGCAGTCGCGAACGGTGCCCCCTCCATCCCAGGCCGATCCCCCGCGGGAGGCATCGTCTTGACCATGGGCCGCTCTATGCGGGGCTCGACTCATGGCCTAACGGCCCTATCCGATCTGGGCGCACGTCGGCGCCTGGAGCGTCAAGCAAGCCGAAGGCAGGAGCGCGGACGCAGCCAGAGCCGGAAAGCGCGCCCGGCGGAGCGCAGCCGGCTCTTGATGAAGTAGGGAAAGTTCTACCGCGCCGTGATGAGGCTCTTGCCGTCGTGGCTGCGCACGTGAGGCCCGTTGCCGTCCAAGGCGTCCAGGAGCCGGACTGCGAAGACCTCGGCCATGCGCTCGCTGACCTCTTCGGGCGTGAGCCAGTCGACCGCAGTTGATTCGCTGGAGGTGCGCTCGGTGCCACCGGAGGGCTTGCAGCGGAAGACCAGGGCGACGATCCCCGGGTGGGTTCTTGTTCACGCGGCGCCTACAGCGCGAGTAGTCACGGCACTGATGTCAGATCTGGATGTCAAAGACCCCCAGCCATGATCGCTGGGGGTCTTTTTCCTGGTGGGCGCGGACGGTTTCGAACCGCCGACATCCGCCTTGTAAGGGCGGACGTGGTCGGCGGCGCCGTTCCCCAGGTCACTCCGGCTGTTGCGGCAGCCTAGGCCAACGGCGCATCTCGACCGCGACAAGCCGTCATTGACCGTGGTTGACCGCACGATGTGGCACGGCTGTGGCACGTTGCCGATCGACAGAACGCTTAGAAGGCGCCTGGTGCGTCGAGCGGGGCACCCCCCTGCCCTGGCCCCCACTCAGCCAGCCCTCGACACACATTCGACACGGCCCGGCTTGGCTACGGCCGCAGGTAGACCTCCTCGACGTCAACTCCCGCCTCGGGCTGCCTGGAGAAGCTCACATAGACGGGGTACTCGCGATAACCCACCTGCATGTTGGCGAACTGATCCACATCATGGTTGGCGAACCGGTGCAGATACTGGAGGAACAACTCCAACTCCGCCTTGGACAGTGGCTCGTCGTGCCGCTCATTGCGCATGCACGGACGATACGAGTCGAGATCGACGGGGCGACGTGGACCCGTCCCGCTAACGGTTGACGGGGATCTCGTAGACGATCTCGCAGTGCGCTGCGGGCACGACGATGTCCGCGGTCTCGACCGGCCGCCCTTGGTCGCTGTAGTACGTCCGCCGGATGTGCGTGACGAGCGCTGCCTTCTGGATGCCGAGAAGCGACGCCTCCTCGACGGTCGCCTGCCGCGGCTCCGGCTGCTCGACGGCATGGCTGACAGTGACGCCGATGGCTGCCATGCGGTTCACGACACCTGATCCGGCGTGCGGCCCTCCTTCAGGGAGGACGACGAGAGTGCCGGCCGTGAGGTCGTACGGCTCCCAACTCGTCGACAGTTGCACGGGCCTACCGTCGGCAAGGAACTCATATACCGTCCGGACGCACAGATCGCCCTCGCCGACCCCGAGCCGCGCCGCGATCTCCACCGGAGCCGGCACCTTGGCGTCGGTCCGGCTCTCCCAATCGCCCTGCCTGCCCACAGCCTTCATGTCCGCGCGGAACGGGGACTCGGTGGGTTGCTCGCGCGCCGATGACCGGACGACTCGCACCCGCTGTCTGGGCTCGGCAACGTACGTGCCGGAACCGGCGCGGCCCTCCAACAAGCCCTGCGAGATCAGCAGCTCCTGAGCCCGACGCACCACGTTCTCGCCCACGCCGCCCTCCTGGCTGATCTGGGCGCGAGAGGGAAGGCGGTCCCCCGGCTCCCAGACGTGCTCCGCGATACGCCGCCGGAGTTCGTCGGCGATACGGAGATAGGGCGGCTGCTCAGGCATGTAGAAAATCTAGTCCACTAGCTCTAATCTAGTTAACTAGCTTCACTCAAAGTGATCGCCGGTGACGGAGGCTGCCCTGTGCCCGCTTCGGGAGTAAGCGCGGCCGCCATCGCCGCACGGCTGTCCGCCGCCGGGCTCCCCACGCGCCTGGAGGAACGCGACCGGCACACCTCGATCGAAGCGGAGGTGCCGGAACAGCTCTCCGCGGAGTCATGGCGGGAGGTCCTGGAAGTGGTGGCCGAGGCGGATCGATTCGGCCTCTTCGCCACCAGCCTGAACGGCCGCACCCTCTGGGCGGTCGTACGCAAAACGGCCCCCACGACGGGCGATGTCGAGGGACCGAGCCATCAGCGATAGGAGCTGAACACCGTGCTCAACCGTATCCGCCGCGCCCTCTCACTCACCAGAAGGCACCACTCCCCCAAGGGCCGGCACCGCCGCGCCTTAGCCTCCACGGGACCGACGGGGGCCCGCGCCCGCTTGGCGCCAGTTGCCGAGGCCGCGGCCATCCTGCGGCAAAATCCGGGCCGCCCCCACCGCATTGACTCGCCAACGGGCTCGGACATCCTCCTCGTTCGACCGTACGTCCTGGCCTGGGAGGAGCGCAGACGCCCACGGCGTTCGATGATCGTGGCCCCCCATCTGCCACCTGCGGCCTGGTCGCTCCTCGCGGGAGGCCGATGATGCCTGCCCGCCAGCGCCCCCGAATCACGGACACTTCGCCCATCCCCTACCGGTCGACCGCGTGCCGGCTCGGCACCCACCACGCCTGCTCGGAGTCCTCCCCCGCCGCGGCACCGGTGGATGTACCGGTGGTGTGCGAGGCGTGCGCCTGCCCGTGCCACTCAACGCCCAGCCGACCCGCACCCACGGAGGTGCAGCGGTGAGGGACTGGACGCCCAGCGGCGCGCTGGTCTCCCAGGTCGAGATCACCTCGACGACCGTGCAACGCGGCGACGTCATCCAAATCGGCGGTCACGCGTACAGGGTGAGAGACCTTTTCCAGTTGCCCCAAGGGGCCAAACAACTGCTGTTCGAGTCGGGTGAGTTGCTGACCATGCACACACGGACCCGACTCGTCGCCGTACGCATGTCGAGAAGGCGGTGACGCAGACCGTGCCCACCCGCCACCACGATATCGCCGACGACCTCCGACGCCAGATCACGACCGGCCGCATCAAGCCCGGAGAACGCCTTCCGTCCGAATCCAGGCTGGCCGCCCGATACAAGGTCAGCACAGCGACGCTGCGCAGCGCCCTCTCGGTACTGCAGGGGGAAGGCCTGCTCGAGAAGATCCACGGCAAGGGCAACTTCGTCCGCCACCGCCTCCGCAAGATCACGTACGTCGGGGGCTGGGGAACGCTGGACCCGCAGACAGCCGCCGAACCCGTTCTGCGCGTCACGGACCAGGTCACCGCGATCGAGGCTCACGGAGATCTGGCAGCCCTACTGCGCGTCCCGAACGGCAGCCCGCTGACCGAATACCTCAGCGTCAGTTACGAGGGAGACTCACCACACAGCCTGGCCCGCATCTACGTCCCGAGCGGATCGGAACCCACGGAGGTACTCGGCAACGGCCCTTCACATGCACGCACAGAAGCGAGCTTCGCGGTTCTGAGCGCCCTGTCGGCCGAGGTCCACGAGACGGTCTCCGCCCGCCTCCCAACTCCAGATGAGGCATCCACTCTCCGGATCACCCCGGGCCTGGCAGTCCTCACGATCACCCGCGTGGCCGCCGATACCGCCGGCCGCGTCCTCGAAGTCACGCTTCTGGTGTTCCCGGGAGATCGCGTCGAGGCGGTCTTCACCACCCACCACGCGCTCAACGAGAGGCAGACGCAGGCATGACGGCGCACGACGAATTGCGGCTTCTCCCGTGGACAGGGCCCGAGGGCAAACCGTGCTACCTGAGCACGGACGACAGAAACGGTTTCATGTCTCGCTTGGCCGACAACATCGAATCGATACAGCTCGGCTCGGCGGCTGAACTGCTGGACCACGCCCTGGAATTCCTCGCCGAGAAGCAGGCAGATCCGGAAGAACTGCGACTCTTGGCGAGGGAACTGGCCGGAGCTCTACGAGACGTCCTCCGCGTAGCGACCGGCCGCGGGCACCTTCTGGAAGCAAACCCTCACCGATCCTGAGAGGCAAGGCCGACATCGGCGCCTGTCTCCGGTGCCGACAACGTTCCGTTCACGCTCGCAGGGGGAGGAGCCCGAACAACCGAGGCTTCCCCCCTCGCAGTGCTCGCCTTCAACCGATACACCGTGCTCGTGCCCTGAGTGGAAGAACTGCTCGTTGTCGGCGGATCAGCCGACAACAGTCAGCCTCAGAGGCTCTCGACCTGGGTAGCTGTGTTAGTTACACCCGATTTCGCCGCTGCCCTGGGTGAACGGCCCCTAGATGATCTCATCGGGCTCAGTCTCCTTCACTGAGTGTCCCCGCAGTTCCCCGCTCGATCTGCGGCGCCTATGGTGCAGTGCTCTGGGGTGCGTGTCGTGGCGGTGAGACCTCAGAGCCGGCCTGCCCGAGACGCAGGAGACCCAGGCCGTAGGCGCGTCCGCGGCCCATGCCAGACAGAACCGCTCTCTGCAGCGCGGTGGGATCAGTGATCACCGCCAGGCCCTCGAATCGGGTTACCTGGAGAAAGGTTGGGTTCCTCGCTTCGAGTCTGGCGCTGACAGGCTTCAACGGCAGGCTGCTTACTTCCACAGTCGATAGCCCGGAACGGGAAGCATGACGTTCCCACCAGGCAGTCGCTTCAGCAGCTGGTATGCCGACACGCTTGCTGCGTCTTCCTGTTCTCGATATCGCCCTAGTGGCGTTCGCGTCCAACAGAAAGCGCACTAGCTGTCCCTCGAAGCCTGCCTCTGACCACGCGATCCGCTCAACTGCTACCGCGCGGGCGTAGTCGTTGGTCAGGGCGTTAAGAAGCAAGGGCCCAGTGGTCTGAACACGCAGGATCGCGTCACCATCGTCCGTATCCAATCGGTAGAGCAGGCGACCGGTGGACGGTGAGTCGGGCCCTGCGGTGTCCGGACACAAGGAGCGGATGGTGTGACGAAGATGAAAGACATCGCCGAGGTCACGCAGCGCTTGTGGGTTACGCCGATTGAGGCGCAATATGATCTGTTGGGCGCTGTGCGGTCGCTGCCACGTCTGCTGAGCAGCGCCTTCAGCCTTGGCCTGGTGCCACAGTTCGTGGAGGCGGGCGCAAATCGCGTCCAACACGTGCTCCTGTGAGCTG
Source organism: Streptomyces sp. NPDC059668 (assembly GCF_042734135.1). Taxonomy (NCBI): domain Bacteria; kingdom Bacillati; phylum Actinomycetota; class Actinomycetes; order Kitasatosporales; family Streptomycetaceae; genus Streptomyces; species Streptomyces sp. NPDC059668. Next base: position 110,450 of record NZ_JBHWEL010000025.1, read on the forward strand.
CCCGCGGGACGATGGGCGAGAGATCGCAAGGCAAGCCTCCCTACCACCGCCATAAACGGGTCATATTGTGGCACTCGATCCCGAGTGAACAGGTTATGCACGGTGGAGCGCCCCAAGCCGGTGGCGCGGGCCAACTCGCGGGTTGAGGGAAATCCTGCTTCCCGATGCAACTCATGCAGTGCCGCGTTGAGGTCGCGCACCCGCCCTGCTGGCAGGTCTGGACGATTGATCTCGCCGACACGGCCCATGTCTTGCCTCCTCACGAGTTGGACGAGTCTCCGCGACGCGCCGCGGATTCTTCCTGATCCGTGGGCACGCTCCGCGCCCGACGGGGCTTTGCCCAGTGGCGCTGCCACGATTTTCTCGCTTGCCGGGCCGACCAGAGGGCGAATGCCGCAATAATGCTGGCAGCTGCGTTCTCCAAGATGCTCACAGTGACAACCTCCCTCGGCTTCCCCCTGCCGTGGACACTTGTGGACACCAGAATGCCGAGCACCCGTAGAACCGGGCGAGCGCTGGTCGTTGCCAAGGACCTGGTAGCGAGCAACGATCACAGAAACCATGCGCTCAGCTTGGGAAGCTGCGGGCATTCGCGGGCTGTGCCCGCGCTGACCTGCGCGAACGGTCTGAATGCGGCGCTGCTGACCTCGGCGGCATTCACCGTGGGTCCCCGCTGTTCCCCGCTCGATCTGGTGCGCTTGTGGTGCGTGCCGGGTCATGCCTCAGGGAGTTTCCTCAAGATCTCTCGTACCTGCAGAGTTCTCTCGAGGTCTCCGCCGAACATGTCGGGGTGTTGGTCGGCCAGGGTCTGGTAGGTGTCGACGGCGCGGGTGATGGCAGTGAGGGCCTCCTCCCTACGTCCCAGCTGCGCCAGGCGGTTGGACTGGTTGTTCAGCGAGCCGGCGAGGTCAGGGAGGAAGGCGTCGGGTTGTTGGTCGGCCAGGGCTTCGCGGATCTCGACGGCGCGGGTGACGGCAGTGAGGGCCTCCTCCCTACGTCCCAGCTGCGCCAGGCGGTTGGACTGGTTGTTCAGCGAGCCGGCGAGGGCGGGGAGGAAGGCGTCGGGTTGTTGGTCGGCCAGGGCTTCGCGGATCTCGACGGCGCGGGTGATGGCAGTGAGGGCCTCCTCCCCGCGCCCCAGCTGCGCCAGGCGGTTGGACTGGTTGTTCAGCGAGCCGGCGAGGGCGGGGAGGAAGGCGTCGGGTTGTTGGTCGGCCAGGGCTTCGCGGAT
>NZ_JBHWEL010000026.1:0-98240 GCF_042734135.1 Streptomyces sp. NPDC059668
ACGGGCTGAACACCCCGGTGCCGTGCCAGGTCGGCGCGGTGCGTGGACGGCCGCGGGGGGGGGGGGCGCCCCCCCCGCGCCACCCCCCCGGCGCGCCCGCCCCCGCCACCGCCCGCCCCCCCCCCCCCAACGCTGCTACGAACTTCGCGTTTCGGACACTATCCGGTTGATATGCAGCTTCCGGGTTCAGAAACAGGTAGCCAGCTTGTCGTTTAACCACAGGTGTTCGGCGGGGTCGCGGCAACGGTGACCTGGGCGGTCCAGGACCCGGGTTCCCGGGGCGGATCCCAGGTTACGTCGACGCGTTCTTCGTGGAAGTCGTGTGCGAGTCCTACCACCATGGCCGCCGCGGCGGCCTGTGCCTCGGCTGGACCGGCGTTGACCGGAACGTCGGCGAGGCACCCGCAGAGCATCCCGCCTTCCATGGTGAGGACACTGTGGCGCCAGCCTTCCGGCGTCGCGAGCAGGACGATGCCCTTCGGCATGCCGAAGGGAGGTCGCCTCTTCTTCCCTCGCTTTCGTCTCACCATGAAGCCATCCAACCTCGTCGGCTTCCTGACGGTTCAGGCGGGCGGAGCTTCAGGCGCCGCGGCGGGGCTTGGTGCCGACTTTGTGGTGGGCGGGACGGCTGAACGCCTCGCCGGTGGCGAGGACCCGCCCGACATCGTGACGGGTGGCCGGTAGCCGGTTCTTCGAGCCTGGCGGCCTGCCTGGGCCGGGGCGGGACGGTTTCGGTGCGCCGGCTGGGGAACCGGTCTTCGCGTGCAGGTTCCTGAACCCTCTGCGGACGCGGGCCGGCGTGAGCCTGTTCGAGGACGCGGTGGCCACTCCGGTCGGCGCGGACGGCGGCATCGACGTGACCAGCTCGCGCGCCGTGGCACAGGTCAAGATGGAGGCCAAGCCCACGGGCGGGCCCGTCGTGCAACAGCTTCACGGCGTCTGTGTCCACGAGGGCAAGGCCGGTAACTTCTCCCTCGCCGGCTACACCCCGCAGGCCCTCACCTGGGCGGAGACCAGCGGGACGGTGCTGTTCCGCTTCGACTACCAGGGCTCCCCCGAGCCGGTCAACGCGACCGCCCACGAGTTGCTGGCCGCCGCCGACACCCGCACCCGGCGGTGACGCCAGCTGATCGAACACGATTGCTCCGAGTGTGAGTTGCTACTCCACGGTGCGCCCACTTTCCACGCGGGCCATGGCGGAACGATGTCACGCTGCCCCGTCACTACCTTGATTGTGTCTTCTTGCCCGGGTCTCGTCCTCCACGAGACGGTGGAACGCACACCACTCCTTGTCCACCGAGTCCGGCGTGCCGGGTTCTGTCCTTTCGCAGTCCGACCGCCGCGTGCGTGTCGCGACGGCCCGCGAAGGTCGCGAGCGCTGTCGGAAGGAGAGGGCCCATGCGCATCGTTCGGTGGCGGGATCGCGGGGAGGACGAGGCCGGGGCGGACAGCCCGGACTCGGCTCCGGCCTCGTTATCGCGGAAGTGGTGGCTGGTAGGTGCTTCACGGCTTGAGTGGTGGAAGGGGTTGCGTACCGTGCTCTGCGTGGTGGAGACGGTGGCATTCCTGACCGACGCGCAGGTCCTCGCTGTCACAGCGAGGACGCTCATCGTTGTGGGTGACACGATCGCCGACGCCGGCAAGCCCGAGCGATCGTGACACCTGGGTCCGGTCGCCGTTCGGCGGCCGGGCCCTCCCGCCATGCTGGAACTTGCTCTTCCATGTAAGCAGGATCGGGCTGCGAGGGCCAAGCGTCTTCTGCCGACCGTTTCGGACCAGACGCACGAAATATGTTTCGTGCTCGCAAAATTGAAGGATCCGTTCTTGTCCACGCAAGGACCTGTGTGCACCGCATGTGGCCGTCCGCTGCCCCGGGCACAGAAAGCGGGACGGCCGCGTCGGTACTGCTCGAGCACGTGCCGTTCGGCAGGGCGGCGAGCCCGGGGACGCGAGGCCGCCCTCCATGCCCGACGCGGTGGTCCCTGCACGGCTGAGCTCGCCGGCCGGCGCTGCCCTCGGCCGGCCGAGCATACGTTGCTCGTGGGCGGGAAGCCGTTTCGGTTCTGCTCCGTCTGCTACACCATGGCCTCCAGATACTTGATGGACCAGCAGGTACGCGCCACGGAGATTCCGGCACCCCGTCCGCCGGGCCCCACCCCGTCCGGGACTGCACCGCCGGCCCGGCTGCTGGTGGTCGAGGACGACGACGTGATCCGCGAAGCGCTGCGCACCATGCTCATCCGCTGCGGCTACGAAGTCCTCACGAAAGGCACGGGGCGCGACGGTCTGCGCAGCTCCTGTCTCCAGCGCGCTGACCTCGTCCTGCTCGACGTGATGCTGCCCGACTTCGACGGTATGCAACTGCTGCGACGGCTACGGACGGTCAGCGACGTCCCGGTCATCTTCCTGACGGCGCGCAGCGATCCCCTCGACGTGGTCGTCGGTCTGGAGAGCGGGCCGACGACTACATCACCAAGCCGTGCGACAGCAGGGAGATCGACGCCCGTATCAGACGCGTCCTGTCCAGGTACCAGGCGGCGGAAGGCCGGCATCGCGGGATGTTCGACGACGGGCTGCTGCGGCTGGACTCCGAGCAGTGTCGGGCGTGGGCCGCGGGCTCCCCATTGTCCCTTTCCGTGACCGAGTTCCGGGTGCTCGACCGTCTCGTACGCCGGGCCGGAACCGTCCAGCACTTCGCAACGCTCCTCGAGGCAGGCTGGAACGTCTCGGATCCGGGCGCGCGGGGCCGGGTCAAGTTCACGGTCTCCCGGCTGCGCGGCAAGCTCGACGCCACCCCTGTGGGCGGCGGTTCCATCGTCTCCGTCCGCGGCATCGGCTACCTCTACCGCTCCCCCACCGCGCCTCCGCTGCCTGCCGCCAGGCCGCCTTCCACATCAGGGGGATACGGTCACGCCCACGCCCTGCGGAATCTGTGACGCCGCGATGGCGTCCAACAGACAAGGAAGACCTGCTGCCATCGCGGTGCTCGGTGCGGGGGCTGGTCGCCCAGAAGTGGCCCCCGGCGGGCCTGATCGCGGTGCACGATCGCCCCCGGTCTCCTTCCGAGGCACGGGTGCCATGTGCGACGACTGGGTCACCGCTCTTCGCAGGTACGCGAAGGCTTTACGGGGAGAGCCGGTCGCGCAGCGTCGTCGCCGCCTGCCGCACCTCGGGCGGCAGTCCCTCGTCGCAGAGCCGGTCGAGCTGGGCGAAGAAGGCGTCCGTCTCGTCGGGAGACGCGGAAGGTGGATTTTCGCGCGTGAAACCCGGCCGTACGCCGCCTGTCGGGGAGGGGCGGTCTGTTTCACGGGGCCAAGCGGGTGGGGCGGCCTGTTCACCGCCTTTTGCCGGCCGGCCGTAGACGAGCTCGCGGACGGCGGCTTCGACGCTCTCGTCGACCGCACCGCCGCCCTCGGCGCCACGTTCCGCACAGCCCAGGAGCAGGGCCAAGGCCGCCGTGCCGAAAATGCAGCGCTGTTTTTCAGTGTCGATGCCGACCGATCCGGAATGGGCGATCCGGCGCAGCGCGTACCCCGATGCCAACGCTGCGAGCATTCCGGCGAAGTCGTCCAAGCTCACATCGGGGCGTAACCGTAGGCCGCGGGCGAGGAACATCTCCTGGTACACCTGCTTCCAGGGTTCGATGGCACCGTGGTGGTTTGCCGCCAGGGCTTCCCGGATCACCTCGTCTCCCTCGGCGGCGGCTGTGGCGATGAGCTCCAGACGGAAGGTCGGGTTGTCCACGAGGGTGGTCAGATCGTAGTAGCACAGCCGATGTGCTGCCTCGACGAACTCCGACCCCTCGATGAGCCGTTCACAGTCCGGGGCGATCCGTGAGTCGTACGACGCGGGCTCGTGCAGTGACCACAGTCCGAAGCCGAGCAGGTCGGCGATGTAGTCCGAGTGGGACCTCCAGCTGCACCGAAGAGTGGCAGTGGTGCCCGCACGGGCGAACGGCGCCGGGTTGTCAGCCAGTTGGGCGACGATGGCCCGCTGGGACAGAAAGCTCAGGAGGGGGCGCCCGACGGAGTTCTCGTCCTCCGGGTCGTTGAGCACTCGTTGTGCGCCCGGGCCCAGGTGGCGGCGGACCAACTGCATGCCGGCCAGCACGTAGGCGGCCGTCACAGGATCGTTGGCCAGCCTCTTCCGGCTGAACGGGGTGCGCCGGTTCATTCGGCGCAGCACACCGGAGAGGTCCTGGTTGTACGGGTACGGCAGGTGGTCCTTAGCGGTTGGCTCCTGGTCCATTCCGCCATCGTCCCGGTAAGCGGGGCTGCGCCACTACCGCGCAGCTGCGCGGTAGTCGGCGCGTCTCTGCACCCGCGACTGCTCAGCGGCGTCGATGTTCCGAGCGGCATTACGGCCTACAAAGGGTGCGACCGGTACGACACCAGGCAGACAGCCCAGGGGGCGAGCGATGCTTGATCCGACCTCGTCAGACTCTCCGCCTCCAGGTCGCAGGGACATCCTCGCCTGGGCGGCGTTCATCACCGCGCTGTCGAACCTGATCGACACACTTCACGGATGGTGGACTTGAGCAGGGGCGCACCAGTGCGGTCCGCTCGAACGTCCCACCGAACGGCGTCTATCCAGTCGCGACTTCACCAGCGTCGCATTCCCCGGCTCCGCCAACCTGCCGAGGATGATGAACTTCGCGAACCTCACACGAGCGCGGCCCCGGCCCGTACCCTGAAGGTGTCGAGCGGTTCAGAGGGAGGCAAGACCGTGTCGTCTGAAAATACCAGCCCGAACCCGTACGCCGAATCGATGGTGTTCGGCCCGTGCCTGCAAATCCTGCGTACCCGCCAGGGCATGACCTGTGACCAACTCGGCAAGTTGCGCGCGGCGCTGGCTGGCGATCTGGTCAAGAGGGCTTGCCAACCAGCACTGAACATGTGAACCGCACTACAGAGCCACAGACGTCTTGGCTGCGAATGGGGGGCTGGTCACCTGTTCTCCGTTCCATCGTGCTGGCTGGCTGGGAGTCAGTGCTGGACGCACTGTACCCGTGCCCTCGGGTCGGTTCACACCATTGTGTGGCTGACCGCCACGGAGCCACTCATGACCACCACGACGCTGGTCGCAGAGGGACTTGTGTTCGGAGACGCCGCGCACCGACCGGCCACGGCTGCCGTCCGACTGGCGGCGGCAGACTCTGGCGGCGTCAAAGGGCTACGCGATGGTCCTGCACCGCCTTGTTGCCCTTCCCGGCCGCTTGGACGGCCGATGAGGTCGCTGTCATGAAGGTGGTGAGTAACTCCAGGCCTCCGACTGGCCTCACCGGCAACGCTGATCCGTTTGCCTCAGGATCGCGCCGCGTTGGGAACCCGAACCGATGAGCCCTCCCACTTTATGCATCGGGGCGCGGAATACTGGGGAATCCACTCGAAAGCACTACGCCCTGCACAGGCCGCCCGACGTGATTCATAGACACCCACTCGCGGAGACAGATCGCTATTGGCTATCAACCCGACACCGCCTTGGTCGCATTGCTCGTACGGCGCGGACCCCGCCATCGATCCTGTCGGCTGCCGTGGCATCCACGTTCCTGGCCACACCGCATGCCTCGCCCATCTAAACGACGCTGACCGAGCCGCCTACCTGTCCGGTCTGACTCCCGGCGCCCACGTCGACCACCGCGGCACCCCTTTCACCCCACAGCTTGTCAATCAGCTTCTTGGGACTCTCCGAGACCCTGCCACGGGCAATCCGCACCTCGGCCACGCCGCCTTCGACGAAGCGTGGTTCTCGGGCGAGGCCTCGTTCTGCGAGGTGAAGTTCTCAGGTATAGCCAGATTCAATCGGGCACGGTTCGCTGCCGATGCCTACTTCAACGATGCCAAGTTCGACCAACCTGCCTGGTTCACAGAAGCACATTTCTCCAGCAACGCTTCATTCGACACGGTGCAGTTCTCCGACCGTGCCTGGTTCAACGACGTGAAGTTCAGAGGAGATACTCTGTTCCGTGCCACGCATTTTTCGTGCGACGCTGCGTTCGATAACGCACGATTCTCAGGTGACGCGGGATTTGACGGCGCACAGTTCTCAGATGGCGCACTGTTCCCCTCGGCCCATTTCTACGCATCGGCCAAATTCAACCGGTCGCAGTTCGTCGGCAACGGCATATTTATTGAGGCACGGTTCTTTGGGGAAGCCTCTTTCCTGACTGTCAAGTTCTCCCGCAACGCCTTCTTCCATCAGGCTATTTTTGGTGCGGATGCATCGTTCCGAATGGTGCAGTTCTGCGGCAATGTAAATTTTACCGGGGTACGGTTCTCTGGCGACGCCAGGTTCAATAAGGCGCGGCTCGACGGTGTGACATCCTTCGGGCCGATACTGTGTGCGGAACGCGTAGTACTGGCCGGCGCGGTGTTCGGATTGCCAGTGACGTTGGCAATAGCTTCGCGGGAGGTGGATTGCGGGCGGACTCGATGGGATTCGACAGCGACGATCCGTGTGCGGTATGCGGCCGTGAATCTCCGGGAGGCTGTTCTGTCCGCTCCTGTAGCAGTCACCGCACACCCTGCCCCCTTCACGTCCAACTCGCCGATGGATGAGAGCCCGCTGACTGGCTCCGCGAAGGTGCGAGTGATCTCCCTGCAGGGCGTGGATGCCGCGCACCTGGTCCTGACCGACACTGACCTGAGCTACTGCCTGTTCTCTGGAGCCTTCCACCTCGACCAACTGCGTCTCGAAGGAAACACCACGCTCGCCCCCACCCCTGCCGGCTGGCACCAGCGTGGGCTATGGCCAGCCCATTGGACCCGCCGACGCACTCTCGCCGAAGAACACCACTGGCGCGCCCAGGCCTCCAACCAGACCGCCCTCCCGGCCGGCGCTGATCCGCAACCTCACCATTGGCGTCCCGGCCCGCACCACCCCGATCCTGCGTTCACTACCGACCCTGACGACGTCGCCGCCCTTTACCGGCAGCTCCGCAAAGCCTTCGGGGACGGCAAGAACGAACCCGGGGCCGCCGATTTCTACTATGGCGAGTGCGAGATGCGCCGACACGCCCCCGGCACCCCGACGGGCGAACGCCAACTGCTGTGGGCCTACTGGCTGCTCTCCGGATACGGCTTGCGCGCCTCGCGGGCCCTGGTTTGGCTCGCTGCAGCGATGCTCATCACAGTCATGCTAATGATGGGTTTCGGACTCCCGGAGGGTTCTCTTGAGCAGCGGGCGACCGGAACTGTGCCATCCGGCGGCGGCAGGGTCACCTTTGAGATCGAAAAGGACGACCCGCAGGACCCGACCGGGAAAAGAATCACCGTCGAGCGATTCGAGAAATCTCTGAATATCACCCTCAACTCGGTCGTATTCCGATCGAGTGGACAGGAGCTGACTACGGCCGGTTCCTACATCGAGATGACCTCTCGTTTCTTCGAGCCCGCTCTCCTAGCCTTGGCTGTGCTTGCTGTTCGTGGACGTGTCAAGCGCTGAAGCCAGAACGCAGAATCCGCAATCAGTCGGCGCCAGGGTCGAACCTGGCCTGTTCGGCGCGTTTACACATAGCGCCGGAGGCCGGAGTCGCCTCAAGCCGATAGGCTGCCGAAGCCAGGTCTCCAGTGAGCCCATTAAAACCTCAGGCGACAGCCGACCAGCGCTGTTTCACGGACCCTGTACGTGTGCGCGATGCCTCCTGCAAAAATCGCTGGTGCAGAGGTGTATCCCACGCGGGCGATCCTCGAACTGCCCCATGAGGCCCACGACTCCAGATACAACACCTTGCGACGAAGCCACTACGGTCCGTCCGTCACGGAAGTCTGCCTGGCGTACGAACACCGCATATGACCTCCCGTCACTCACGCTATAAGCGCCACCTTTCGCCACCCCTACTTAGTGAGCATTTCAGAATGAGTTGGTGGGGGACTTGGTGGTCGCGTGGGCTGGGGGCAGACTTCTGCAATGGCGAATGATCTTGTGTCCGATGACCTTTGGGACCGCGTAGCGCCGTTGCTTCCTCCTCGCCCGCCGCGTCGTCGTCGGTATCCGGGGCGGTTGCCAGTTGAGGACCGGGCTGCCCTACTACGGCAGTTGTAGATCGTGATCTTGTCTGTGCCCGGGGTGTGCTCGCCGTTGCGATGCCGAGATCTGCTCGACGGGCTCCTATCCGGCCGATCCACCTGCCGGGTCCTCTGCGTCGGCGACGACCGAACGCACGCACCTCATCCAGTCCTCCCAGGCGGCGGGGTCCGTCGTCTGCCCGTCTGCCTCGATGCCGATGTCCCCCAGGAGCGTGAGCAGGTCGTCCCCGGCGCGGTTCGCGAACTGCCACAGGAACCGCGACATGGCCAGGAAGGCTTCGCGTTCGTTCAGCTCATAGCGGCTCATGAGGGCTCTCCATCCTCGCTCGGGGGCAGGCGATCAAGGACCGGGAGTCCTGATCTGCTCGCCTGGGCACAGATGCGGCCACCGAAGATCATCGTGGTTTGTGAAGACAACGAAGGATCAAGCGGCGGCCGCAGGTCACAGCGTAGACGTCGGACGCTGGCAGGCGACGTTCGAAGGCCTGATGGGCCGTGTCGCGGGGCGGTTTGCTCGGGTGGAACCTCGCCGTCGGGCCCGCGCGCTGGTACTGGGTCTGCTGTCGGACTTGCCGCGCAAGAACTGCTGGACCATCGCTGAGCACGCCGGGGACGCGACCCCGCACGGGATGCAGCACCTGCTGGGCCGTGCCAAGTGGGACGCCGACGCGCTTCGCGATGACATCCGCGCCTTCGTGGCGGACCATCTGAGCGACGAGGAGGCGGTCTTCGTCGTGGACGAGACCGGAGATTTGAAGAAGGGCACCGCAAGGGTCGGGGTGCAGCGCCAGTACACCGGCACTGCGGGCAGGATCGAGAACGCCCAGGTCGCGGTCTACTTGGTCTACTCCGCGCAGGCCGGACACGCCGCCATCGACCGGGAGTTGTACGTCCCACGCGCTTGGACCGAGGACCGGCGGAGGTGCGCGGCGGCAGGCATCCCCGATCATGTCGGCTTCGCCACCAAGCCCGCTCTGGCGGCTCGGATGATCATCCGAGCCCTGGACTCCGGCGTCCCGGCGCGATGGGTGGCCGGCGACGAGGTCTACGGCGGGAACCCGACTCTTCGGACCGTGCTGGAACAGCGCGAGTTCGGCTACGTACTCGCGGTCGCCTGCGACCATCAGATCGCCACGAAGGCGGGGAAGATGCGGGCGGATGTCCTGGTCGAGAAGATGCCCAAGCGGGCCTGGCAGACATTGTCGGCCGGAGACGGTACGAAGGGTCACCGCTTCTATGACTGGGCAGTGGTCCATATCGCCGACGATCGCCCCGGACACCATCAGCTCCTGATCCGCCGCAACCGGCGCACAGGCGAACTCACCTTCTACCGCTGCTATTCACCCACGGCCGTGCCGCTGTCCACACTCGTGCGGGTGGCCGGGCGCAGGTGGACGGTCGAGGAGACCTTCCAGTCCGGGAAGGGACTGACCGGACTGGACCAGCACCAGGTTCGCCGATGGACGTCCTGGCACCGCTGGATCACCCTCGCGATGCTCGCGCACGCTTTCCTCGCCGTCGCCACTGCAGACGAACGCACTCACAGGCCCGCCTCGGACGGACTGATCCCGTTGACCAGTAACGAGATCGCGCACCTGTTCAACTCTGTGGACGCACAGCCTGCCCACACTGCAGTACACCGTCTCCGCTGGTCCCGCTGGCGCCGACGCCTCCAGGCCCGAGCCCGTGACAGCCACTACCTGCGGCAAGCAGCAGCTCAACCGTGATCACGATCTACAACTGCCGTACTACGCGGGATCGTCTACATGCTGCGCAGTGAGCTGGGCCGACGTGCCAGCTAAGCGGATCGGCTGTAGCGGTGTGACGGCCTGGCGGCGGCTTCGGGACTGGACCGAGACAGGATTCTGACCGCGCCTGCACGAGGTCCTCTTGGCGGACCTGCGCAAGGCCGGACTGCTGGACATGGACGATGCGGCGGTCGACGGCTCTCACGTCCGGGCTCTCAAAGGGGGGCTCACACCGGGCCTTCGCCGGTCGACCGCGCCCGTCCGGGCAGCAAACACCATCTGATCACCGACCGGCACGGAACACCTTTGGCCGTGTCCCTGACCGGCGGACCAGCACGCGCGGAGCGAGGACCCAGGCACTCAACCCGGCTGGCTGGCCGGAGGAACTCCTCACCGCTCTCCACCGTCAGGTCTTCCTGATGGCGTCGATGGGCTGCATCGTGGACCTGGTCACCGGCCGCGCGGACGCCGTAGTCATCGCCGGCCCGCCAATGGGCTACGAGGACGTGGCCCCCATGCCCGTCATTGTGTCCGAGGCCGGCGGCCGGGTGACGGACCTAGGCGGCAGGCCCGTGCTGGAGGGTGACATGACGGTGCTCGCCACCAACGGTCTGCTCCACGAAGCGATTTTGGACCTGGTTGACGGCTTGCCGCGCAGCCGCGACCTGCACGCCATCGACGACGGCGTGTAACTCGACAGAATGCCGACGCTGAAGTTCACATTCTGAAATCATCAGTTAAGAGCGCATGCAGTGCATATCGGAGCAGTGAACAGCAAAAGGAGTGTCGTCATCCGGATGCATTTGCCTCCAGTCGCGCCATCACCCCCGCCGCAACAGGCAGCGTTTCCGCTCCTGGTCAATGTCATCCAGCCGCGGTGCTGACCCTCAAAGCTTGACGACCGGATCGCGTCAAGGGCGGGGTGCTCGGGGGCCCTTATGTCTTTGGTCAAGGTGGATGGTTGCCGGTTTGGGCGTCTGGAACGATGTGCCTGTGCATGCTGATGATCAGGTTGGCGAGGGTGTCTCTGCGGATCTCGCGGTGTTTCTCCGGAACGCTGCCGACGGCCGTCCGGTGAAGATCGTCCCTTCCGTCTGCGGCGGGTGTGGCGGGGGCGCGTTCGTCGTGCTCGTCGACAATGTCGAGGGCGGAGCCGAGCGGGTGTGCGTTGGTTGCGGAGGCCGTGCGTTCATCGCGGATAGCGAGGAGTTCTGGGAGGACACGGACCCGGGCGAGGCATGCTGCCCGTGCGGGAGCGAAGAGTTCGAGACCGCGGTCGCATTCTGCCTGGCTGACAACGGACCGGTCCGCTGGGTAACCGTTGGGCTGCGGTGCCGGAAGGACGGCGCCGTTGGGGTCTATGCCGACTGGAAGATCGACTACGGCCCCACGGATCACCTCCTGACCATGGTGTAGGTCTGCGGAGCGACCGCCCGGACAGGCTGTGGTTCGTAGAAGGTTCCGTCGCGGAGCATGGAGAAACCGGTCTGTTGCGATGACGTCCTGTGCGACTACGTCCGGCTGTTCCTCGCCCCTTGGACGCCGTTTTGCCGGAGCGGCAACAGGAGTGGCGTGACCGGGCCGCGATGGGTGACGTTGGGCCCGTGACCGACAACATCACGGCGGGATCGCCCGCGTCTGACACTTCTTTGCCTGGCGACGGATACGTCGGAGACCCCGCGGTGCGGGCGGAGTGGGATAACCGATATGCCGACCGACACCAGTTGTGGAGCGGCCAGCCCAACGGTGCGCTCGTGGCCGAGGTCGCCGGGCTCACGCCTGGGCGGGTGCTCGACGTCGGCTGCGGCGAGGGCGCGGACGCCGTCTGGCTCGCGCGCGGCGGCTGGGACGTGACCGCGCTCGAGGTCTCGGGCGTGGCGTTGGAGCGGGCGGCCGGGCACGCGCGGGACGCAGGCGTCGCCGTCCGCTGGGTGCATGCCGCGCTGACGGAAGCGGCGCTCCCGCCGGCCTCCTTCGACCTGGTCTCCGCGCAGTATCCAGCCCTGCTGCGCACCCCCGACGCCGCGGCCGAGCGAGCGCTGCTCGCCGCCGTCGCGCCCGGCGGCGTGCTGCTGCTCGTACACCACGCGGGGATGGACACCCAGCAGGCGCACGACAGCGGCTTCGACCCGGCTGACTACGTCTGGCCCTCGATGGTCGCCGCCCAGCTCACCGAGGACTGGAAGGTGGAGGTGAACGAGCAGCGACCACGCGTGGCACCCGACGGCGGCGCCGGCGCGCACCATGCCGACGACCTGGTGCTGCATGCGCGACGGCTGCGCTGAGCCCCTCCGCTGAGGAGCCCCGTCGGCGACGCCTGGCGCGTAGCCGGGTCCCGGACGCCTTGCGTGGAAGCGCACCCCCTTGTAGTCGGCGTCGGCTATACCGGCAGATCACTGGGGCGTCCGACCAGTAGTCCCGCGCCCTCGCAGCATGCCGCTGTGGAGGATGCTCACCATGCGCTCCTCGGCGCTCCCGCAGGCGAAGTCCGGGGGCTCATCGTTGTGCCCTCTGGGCCGACCCGTGAAGTGGACCAAGGTGTCGGGCAAATCGGGATGCGTGCTCACAGGTAGTCCCCCTCATGGGTCCGACGTCGGGCCGGCAGGTCGTTATTCCACCTTTCAGACGACGTCAGTCCCAAGGTCTGCACGCATGGCATCCCGAGTCTGTAGGCGCAGGTCCAGGTACTGGCGTGTCAGTTCCGAGAACTGATCGCTCTCGAGGAGCAGCCCGGAACTGACGGCGTCACGCATCCCACGAACCGCCCCGCTGCATTTCTCCGCTGGGCCCACGACGGCCTGCGGAGCAAGGAGTTCCAGCTCGTGGCGCGATGCGTAGCAGTGGGTGTAGGCCGCGCGTGCCTGCCGGTATCTTTCGTCCGCGTCGAGAGTGGGAGTGGCGGCAAGGTTGCGCAGGTCGCTGCCTGCTTGAGCGTGAGCGGCGAGAAATCTCGTGTAGAGCTCCCGCCGTGTTCTGTGCCACTCGGCTGTCGTTTCCCGCTGCGTCTTCCGACGCTCTACCAGCAGTGCCGATCCCATAGCGATCACCGCGCCGACAAGAGTGGCAAGTAGCGATATCCAGGTCACCTGTGCACCATAGAGGCCCTCTTGGCCTGATGTGCCGAGTGGTCGCAGGCATCAGATGCGCAGCGCCCGGTGCGGCCCCCTCAGCGGACCGGCCCCCGGACGTTTCCCATTCGGATCAGCGCCCTGACTTCCGTGCCCGCGCGTGTGTGAAAGGTCGCCAGCGTGGCCGTGAGCTGCGGAAACAGCATCGCCGCAAAATAAGTCTCGCCATTCACGTGGGATGAATCGCTGAATCCTCCATAGAGCGTGATCATCGAGAGCTGCGCCCCGTACAGCGCTGCTCGGCAGACACGACAACCAGCAACTCCTGCAGCACATCGGGCGCACCACCACTCGCCCGGGCCGCCGACGCCGCAGTGGCCCGGGCCCTTCACCGAGGCGCAAGCCGGGCGCCCTTGATCACGATGGCAGTTCCCCACGGGGTGGGGCAGTCCGGACAGCCTGGACGTCACCCTGGTCGAACCCGAACTGGTGGTTGAGATCGACGCCAACATCGCCTGCAACGGGGCCAGCCGGTGGCGGTATCCTGCTCGCCGGCCCTCAACAGCTCCGCCCTGAGCTCTGCCGGACCCGCCTGGTCGAGCCAGTCGCCCTACTCGTCTGCGTGCAGGCGGACTGCTGCGGCTGTCAGGCGGCCATCAAGCCTCACGTCACCCATCTCAACGTCTGAGCTTTGAACGTGTCCGGTCGCTACGGATGAAGCGGAATGCCGTTGCTGGGCAGCTTGCTGCTTGATCTTCTGGGGCGGCAGAGGGCGACTGGTCGTGGAAGTCGGGGCCGCCGGCCGCATCTCGCACACTGCCCGCTGCCGCACCGACATCCCCTGCGCACGACATCCGCATGACCGATCGGCAAGGAGCCCGATGCTCTGGTGCGCTGCGCCAGCGGCGGTCGCTGGTCGTAGAAGCGCGCCTACTTGCCAGCCAGGCGAACACCCCAACCTCGCCGGTCGGAACCGCCGCTCTCTCACGTACCCATCGGCCCGCCGGACGACCGAAGGGACCAGCCTGCCGCACGCGTGGGGGAAGGTGGGGACAGAATTACGGAACGCGAGGTCAGATGCTTCCATGGCGAAGAGGGTTCATCAGCCCCGTGAAGACGCGGAGTTCGGGCTTCACCCTCAAGATGAGCGCACAGACGAGTCCCCAGGTCTCCTTTACCTCAGGAACGGGCGGGTCAGAGGCCGCCTTGAGACTGGCCCCGGTGCCGACGACGTTCCCCGGTGCGCCGGGGCTCTATGTGAGCCGGTCGGGTGAACTGCCCGCGGTGGGAGAACCCGATGGCCGAGATGGTGCGTCAGGCCCTGTGTGGAAGCGATCAACGAAGTACACGTAGCGGAGTCCGGTCTGGTCGTGGTCGACGTGGCTGCCGCCGACGACCGGACCGCCTTCGCCTTCCAGGAGGCCCTGGCATCGATGTGGGCGGCAACCTCGGTGGAACGCACGACCCGCGATCCCGGGCAGCCCGGTGTGCGGCTGCGCTGCTACCTCGACATGCGCCAGAACCTCAGCCCCTGACCAGGCCCGGCCCGCCTCCAGGCCAGAGGCACCCTGGCCCTCTACACCCGGGACGGACTCTGCCGGGCCGCAGCTCCGGGTGGGAACTTCTCGACACTCGCGAGAAACCTCAACAAACACCGATAAAGTCGCGCCGCAACTCGCACCATTTCAAGGGGGATTCCTTGTTCACACGTCTTGCCGCCTCGGCTGTCGCTGTCGCTGTCGCCGGCCTCGTCTTCAGCGCACCGGCCGCCTCCGCAGCGGCCGCACTGCCGGCCACCAACACCGCACACCACTGCGTCCACCACACCACCGGACTGTGCGGCTGGACCCACCACCAAAGGCCCAAGAACAAGACCGAGACCGCGAAGTGCAAGGACGCCTCCCTGTCCTACTCGAGGCACTCCCAGGGCACCTGCTCCCACCACCACGGCGTCAAGTTCTGGTTCAAGTAGGCCCCAGATGCCGGGCAGGTCGCCTGCTGCACACCCAGAGCAGGCGACCTGCCCTCATGCACTGACCCGCTGGCCAGGTAGTCGGCTCCCTCGGTGTCCGACGGAACCTGGACTGATCGCGGAAGTCTGCGCCGATGTCGCCCGTGACGCCGTGTTCACGTAACCAACGCTCCCGACTCCTGAAGCTCCTGGCCAGCGATCTGCTTCCAGTCCAGGCCCTGGTCCGCGTCCTTCCAGGTCGGTACCAGCACACCCCGCGCGCAACGCGGCATCCCCATTGAGTGAACTGGCCCAGATCAGCGTGACCTTACCCGGGTTCAAGATCGTTGATCAAGGCATGCGCAACATGATCACGAACCTGACTGTCGGCGCCGTGCTCGCGGGCGTGTTCGCCCTGCCCGGTGCCTCGCCGACATCTGCCACGGCCTCATCTGTGAAGCCGCTGACCGCAGGCACCATCGCCACCGCCACGACTCCCAGCTCGCCCGCCAGTAACGCCCGACTGACCAACCGCCAGGCACTCGCCCGGCTCGCCGCCGCCGGCATTCAGCGCCCCGTCGGCCGCACCTCCCTCGAAGGCGTACGCGCACGCACCATCCAGGGAGTCATCGCACTCAAGAGGACCAGCCGCTGCACGATCACCATCACCGGCGGCACCGAGTCCGGCCACAGTGGCGGCCCCCGCTCCCACGCCCGCGGGTACAAGCTCGATCTGCGCACCCACCACGAGGGGGCCTGCCTCACCCGGTGGATCAAGACCACCCAGCACAAGGGCCAGCCGCGCGGCAACGACTCCCGCTGGTACGGGAACCTCGCCGGCATCTCGCTCGAGTACGTCTACGAATCCCCCAGGCGCGGCGGCGTCCACTGGGACATCACCTTCGTCTGAGACATCGCGCACCGGATCCCAGGGAGACGGCAAGCCTTCGAGTACCCGAGCGAGGGTCGGCGCGACGATGAGTCGCGCGGCCCTCGCCGTGCCCGACCGGCTCCGAAAGCGGTTGTATTCGGAATCGCACTGGTGAGGTCGCTGGGGGTCAAGCCGCTCGCCAACTTCTGCTACATAATCTCGGGGCGCGCCCAGTTCCCTACATCTTGGCGCAGTGTGGCTGCTTCGCCAGGTGGCCAGCCGGGAACGGCCGCATTGGCCCGTAGCAGATCTATTCCCGGCGGGCCCGCTTGGCAGAGCTCGGCTGTCAGCGCACGTCGACGTAGTCGCCTGCGGCGTTGACCGCCGGTGTGGTGGACGTGCCCGCGAAGGACCAGCGCCAGTAGCCGTCGGCCGCCGCCGTGACCTGCGTCGACAGGTTGCCTGTCGAGTTCGTGTTGACCGTCTTGACGGTCTTGTAGGTCGTGGTGCCCGCCTTGCGGAACTGCAGCTTCGCAGGCTGATGGGTGTAGCCGGCGTAGACGCGCTTGTCCCAGTTGGCACGGGCCAGCTTGCCCGTGACCGTGATCGGCTTACCCTTGGCGACTGGCTCCGGCGCGGCGTTGACGTTGAGCGTGGAGCGCCGCAGGACCGAGTGCTTGGTGGCGCCACCGTTGTTGTAGAAGTCGCCGTCCTTGGACTGCAGTTGGACGGTCACGTCCCACCTGCCCGCGAGAGCATTGCGGGGCACGCCCCAGCCCGAATCGAGCTTGACGGTGAGTGTGCAGGTGGAGGTAGTGGCGTTGACCGCGGTGCACTTCGGGGTGCCGTGGTACGACCAGTAGTCGTTGCCGACCTCCCGGTCGATCCCGAGGAATGCGAGGTCTTTGCTGATCCCCGAGTCGTCCGAGGCGGTCACTGAGATGGTGAACGACTCGGTCTGGGAGGTGCCGAGGATGATGGGCTTGCCACCGTTCACGGACAGCTTCTGGATGATGACGCCGGTCTCTGTCGCGTGGGCGACGGGAGCGGTGACGGCGGTGGCGGCAAGTGCCAGGGCGCCGGTGAAGACGGCACCTACAGATCTTATGAGCATGGATCCCCAATTGGTTCGGGCCTGCCGCGGCCGTGTATCCCCCCGGCCGCAGGCATGGCAGGTGCGCTGAGGATATGTCACCTGCGCTGCTCAGCCTCCGTTGGGACCAGCAGCATGCCGCCTTCGCCGGGGCTCTTCTGACGGCGCTGAACAGCCTGCGGCTCGCGCCAGCCCCGAGGAGTTCCCGGCACGGCTTAAATGGCGGAGGCCAGACGTCGCCGCAGCAGGTTGGTCGGCTATGTCGTAGCGTCTGTCCGGGCCGATACAAGGCGACGTTGGCACGGATACTCGGCCTACTTCTACAGGCGGTGACTGCCTACGCGTTGCCGCGGGCCAGACCTCAACGCGAGTCCGGCGGCCGTGCCACAGCGATGTTCGATTGTGCCCTTTTCGTTTCCCTTCTCCACGGCTGCCGCGGACCGTCGGCGTCTCCTCTGGGTATCGGGCAACCGAATTCGCCGGAGCGGTGGTCTGGAGGTCGAGGGAGGGTGGTCGATGCAGGCCGAACAAGACGACCGGTTCGAGGACTTCGTCAGAGAGCACCACGGGACGATCGGTTTCCCCCCTCGCGCTGTCGATCCTGACGGTGCGACAGGTCTGTTCGGGCTTCGGACCAACCGTTCGCCGGAAGCGTTCCAGCGCTCCGTCGAGGGCTATCGCGACGTCCCCGTGGACCTAGAAGCCATGAGGCACCTGTACTCTCCGCGGCCGCTGAGCCGGCAGCGCGTGTCGTCGCCGATCCCTGGCCCAGGACATCTCCGAGGTCGGCTACCCGCAACCGGACCGGGAACCGGCCTGAACTCAGGGCGGGGGGGCCTTGTCGCGATTCTCGATCCGCTAGAGGTCGGTGCGTCCGCCGAAGTGCTCGGGTACCTGGTCACGTAGCGTCCGTCCCACTTCGTGGAACTCGTCCTGCTGGCCGAGCCGCGAGCGATGGAGTGCGAGCCGCAAGCCCCTGATCAGCTCTTCCAGTCGGACCTCGTCGCCCTCGTCGCTCTGCTTCCGGGCTTCCGCCAGGAGGCTGGCGAATGCGGCCACGGCCGAGTTCCTGTCGCACTCCCACAGCCAGGCGAACACGTTCCCGAACGCGTCGCCCGGGTTCGCGCTCTGGCCTTCGACGCGGTAGACGGCGCAGTCGTTGGCCTCGTTGCGGATGAAACCCGTGAGCAGGTGGTCGAATGTCCGGCCGGGCACTTCCACGCTGTCCATGTACGCCCTCTCGTCAGCTGGTGTCGGGGTCATCCTGGCGACAGTCGGCAGCCGCGACAATGGGGCTGGCGAACGCGCGCCCATTCGATGATGTTGTCTCGGGTCTCCGGCTTGAGCTCCTCCTGGCCGCCGCGTCGGATCGTGGTTCAGCGGCAGAGGGCTCGCGCCATCATTGTGGCGCCCCGGCGGCGGCGCCCGGCAGGCCGGCCAGATCCGCGCCAACCCTCAACCGGCCGGGTGCGACAATCCCATACCCACAAGCGCGACAAGGTCCTGTGCCACCGCGGTACCAAGGGCATCCGCCGGTTGCGGATGCCGTCCACGGGCGCCTCCCCGTGCCGCGGTTTCTCTGCGAACCAGTACGTCACCGCGTTCAATGCCCTCGCCGCTCAACTCGAAGGCGAAGCAGAGCAGCAGATGTGGTGGTGTGAATTACCGCCCGCGCGGGTGACCCGTTGGCCGAGCGCCTGGCCGGGGCCAGTGCCAGCCGCTACGAAGATCACAGACAGTTCGTGATCTTCGAGAGGAAGCCCGTCGTGCGCTTCACCCGCGCCTCCCGTGCCGCTGCCGCCGCACTCAGCTCACTCGCCGCGCTGCTCGTTCCTGCCGCCGCCCACGCCGTACCTGCCGGGCACCTTCTCCGGCATGCTCCGGGTGACACGCTCACGCTTCCCGTCCGGGACGCCCTGCAGGGCCTGGTCGTGCAGGACGAGAGCCGGACAGGCTACGAGCGCTCCAAGTTCAAGCACTGGACGGATGCCGACAAGAACGGCTGCAACACCCGCGCCGAGGTCCTTCTCACCGAAGCCATCACTGCCCCCACCGTAGGCCCGAACTGCGTGCTGACCGGCGGGGTCTGGTACTCGCCCTACGACGACCAGTACCTCGACAGCGCGAAGAAGCTGGACGTCGACCACCTCGTCCCGCTCGCCGAGGCCTGGGACAGCGGAGCCTCCTCCTGGACACCGGCAGAACGCGAGGCCTACGCGAACGACCTCGCCGACCCGCGTGCCCTGATCGCAGTGTCTGCGGCCTCCAACCGGTCCAAGGCCGACAAGGACCCCAGCACCTGGATACCCCCGCACGCCGGCTACCGGTGCCAGTACCTCACCGACTGGGTCGCCGACAAAATCCGATACGGCCTCACCGTCGACCCTGCCGAACACGCCGCCCTCACCGAAGGCCTGGCCCCCTGTCCCGACCAGCCGGTCACCGTCACCCTCGCCCGCTAACCCCCCGAGGGCCGACCGGACTCGACGGCCGGACCGAGAGCCGGCGCTGCGGCGCCGACGCCCGTCGGCAGGTCGTCCTGCTCGGCCGGGGACGGGAGGTAGACGGCGCCGTACTCGCGGAGGAAGCGGTTGGCTTCCGCGGCGGATCCGGTCATCCGGTGCAGCCAGAACCCGTACGCCACTGAAGCGATCTGTTCCTCGGTCAGGTGCAGCCGCCACCGTTTGATCCCGTGATCGCATGATGCCGTACGGACCTCCTCGGCCAGCCCGTCGGCGGGCGGGATGCGGAGCCGGCCGGCGAGGTGGATGAATACGCGCAGGGCCGCCATCTGCGACGGGATGAGTTCCATCGGCCGTCCCACACCGGTTTCGGCGGGCGTCGGCTCGGGTCGGGGGCGGAGACGGCCGTAGGTGAGGGTGTCGTGCCCGTGCGGGGTCAGACGGGCCGCCCACCGCACGGGCTGGCCCTCCAGCACCGACAGCTCCGCCCGGTCCTCCCTCCCGCCAGCTCCACCAGCCCCTGGCCCGCCAGGGCATCGGCGTGCTGCTGGTGCGGCAAGAGAAACCCCGTGTCGAGTGTCCGGCCGCCTGCCCGCGTTCGCACAGCGCTTCCAGGACCAGCAGCGCCTTCTCCCAGCTCCGCATCCCACTCCCCCGCCCGATGTCCGCGCTCACATGCCTCCGTCGACCGTAGGCATGACGCAGGCCCGCACGGTGTGAAGTAAGAAGGGCCAGCCCACCGAGTGACCAGGCACAACTGTGTTTGCCGTCGCCCGGCCTCGAGCCTCAGACGCCCGTGCCCTGCGGGCCGGCGCACTCGAAGAGCTCTCAGGGAGCGGCTGCGGGGGAAAAACCGAATCCCGCCTCCAGGGATTGGAGGCGGGATTCTGTGGAGCGCCGGGCAGGCCTTGCACCTGCATCTCCCCGCAGGAAGCGGGGCGTCATTCCTTGGACTACCAACGCAAGGCTCACCGTCGACAGTTGGAGCGGCGAACACAAGATCGACTATATCGCAGCCTCGATACTCGGGACCACCAGGAGAGCGAAGCAGACCGCGGCGCCTCCAAAGGTGGATCGGGCACAGTGTCCGTGACGGCGCCGGGTCAGGAGAGAGGGGGCTCGGAGGCGTCCCATTGCCATCCGGTCTCGGGGAATCGCTCGAGCGGTGCCGAGAACGACGGTGCCTGGTGGATGGCGGAGGACCAGTCCTGAGCGGAGACGTCGAGCAGGACCAGCGGCGAGGGTCCCTGCCGGAAGGTGAGCAGTTCGCGGCCTCCGTCTCCGCCGATGACGACGCTGCCGGGGAAGCGGTCCTGGAACTCGCCGGCCTCGTTGATCTCGATGAGCTCTTCGGCGGCGTGGAGCACCAGGAAGTCGCCCGCAGGGGGAACGAACCGGGCCATGGTCCCGTCCGTGACCAGGAAGTGCCGGTAGTCCTCGGGCAGACGGACCTGGAAGCGGCGCTCAGCCTGCGTGATCGCGTCGTCGCTCGACCTCATGAGGCCGTTGTATCAAGCCCCGTCACGCGCCGACGGCGCGCGGTGACCCGGGTGGGCCGCCGCGCGCCGCTGGATGGTGCTCGGTGTGGTGACCGGCTGTGTGGTCACCGTTGGGGTTCAGAGGCGGCGGCCGTGGTGGTTGCCGTCGTGGCCGCCGCGGTGGTGGCGGCCCCAGGAGGCGTCGTCGATGAACCGGCCGTGGTCGTTGCGGAGGGTGGCGGTGTCGGAGCGGTTGTCCCAGACGTAGTTGCGGCGGTCCTGGTAGACGTCGCGGTAGGTGTCGCGGCCGATGCCGGTGTGGACGCGGACGGTCGAGCGGCCGTCGAGGCGGTAGTGGTTGAAGGTGTAGGTGTGGCCGTCCTCGTCGGACAGGGTCCAGCCGTCGAGGTTCACGCTGCGGCGTGAGGTGTTGGTGACGTCGATCCACTCCCGGTTCAGGGAGTAGTTGGAGCGGTCGTCGTAGCCCGGGGAGTCGGCCTGCACGTCGCTGATGACCACGCCGGAGCGGTATGCGGCGGCCTGGTGGGGGCTGGTCTGCGCGGAGGCCGGCAGCGCCGCGGCACCGAGTGCGGCGCCTGCGGCGAGCGTGGCGGCGGCGATACGGGGGATCGAACGAGAAGACATGAGCACTCCCCTGAGGTGCAAGCCCAACCAAGTGGCCGATGCGGAGCGGCCGGAGATGAGCGGTGTGCGGATCCCGGCTGGTGCCGAGGACCACAGCTTGGCCGCCCGTCGGACTCGATGGGAGATGCGCCGTTTCATGTTGCTGTATACGGACATTTCCGTGACGGTCACCTGCAGTACTCAGTCAAGGGTGCAGGCGGTGACGCCCAGTTCGCGGGAGGGTGCATCCACCCGATGGCCATTGGGGTGGAAGCGGTTTCTAGCTCCCCGCGCGCCCCGACCGCGCCACCTTGCTACTTCCCAGCTGAGCCTGCTCCGGCGAGTAACAGGCGAAAGTGGGCGATTTTCGAACATCGGTGCAGCAATTGATGGTGTGTACGGTTATCCAAGCTGCACCACGGGCTCTGTTGCCTTTGCCCCGCAGCCGCGAGCACCAGCCCCGCCCCCACACGCCGAGGTTCCCACGCGGACCTCGGCGCCACTGATGCCCGACGACCTACAGCGCCTTAATGCTGCAGCTGTCATACGTCCATCTGGTTGACGAACCCGAGCGACATCAGCCCCTCGCTGGCACACAGCCGGTCGGACGCCCCGCCCGCGGTGGTCTGCAGGAGCTGATACGCGGCGCCGAGCTGGTGTCCCCAGTGCATTGCCGCACGCCACAGGGCACGGCCGTACCCGTGCCCGCGGTACTGCGGCAACACGCCGAAGTACTGGGGCAGCAGCCGCGCGGCGCCACGGGGGTCAGCCATAGTCTCCATCGGGCCGATGACGCCTGCCACGCGCTTGTCATGCAACACCGTCAGGACAGGGCCGACAGTTCCAGCCCTCATCTGCTCGTAGAGGAATGCGAAGCCGTCCGCTGCCATCGCCTCCGCGAACTCCCCGAACCGAGTGTCCTCAGGCAGCCGCTTGTACTCGTGGACCGGTACGCCCGGAGCTGGTCCAGGTCCGTGAGTGAAGTCCTTGAGCTGGACGCGGGTACCCCCCGCACCCCATGCGTGGGCATCTGGCCGGTCAGGGCCGTCGAACCACACGATCCGCGCCTTTGCAGCGCCGTGGGCGACCGCGAGCTTCCGGGCCAGGTCGGCGCCGTGCGACCGACTGCCTGGCTCCGTCCCGTACAGGTGGAACTTGACCGTGCCCGCACCGCGGTCGTTGAGAGTGGGGATCAGGGTCTCGCTCCCTTCGTGCTCGATGGCGTCGGCCAGGACGCGCTCGGTCTTCGTGTCAGACCAACGGCGGTCCTTGTCGTACGGGAGGAACTGGCCGGTTCCAGCGGTCTCGACGACGGCCTCGAAGAGGTCGTGCAGCGGGTCGTCGGGCCGGACGGGGCCGAGAGTCGGAACGTACGGCACGGGCATCAGGGGCTCGATCAGGTCCCAGGAGAAGCGCATGGCCGCACGCTACTCACGTCGACCAGGCGCCGCAGGCCCCGGCACGAACGCGCCGGGGCCTGTTGTTTCACGACCGGATCAGGCGCAGATCAGGTCAGTGGGGGTTGTGTCGCCCGCCGTGCGAATGCACTTCGCGCTGTCCATCACGGTGTCCGCGTCGGCGACCGCGGGGACCCGATGCCGAAGCTGCAGTTCGCTCCTGACGCGACCGTCCGCGACGTGACCATGGCCGTCAAGCGTGAGTGAACACCGGCCATCGAGCAGATGGCAGCCGCATTCGCCTTGGCGTTCGTCACTCTCGCCGAGGCGTAGACGACAGCACAGCGCGGTGTCGACCGCTGACATGCTGCGCGCACTGGTGTTGCATTTCGAGGAGGGTGACCCACGAAACTGAGGTGATCTCGCGCGCGTTTTGGTGCTTTCCTAGGCAAGCGTCTCCGGCTCCAGATAAGTCCGGCGCCCGTCACTCCGGACGCGCCGAGGTCCCCGATGATCACGTGGTTGGTTCCCCGGAGCCCATCCGGCCCAACAAACCCGCCTTCACAATCATCGAACACCGCAGTCACGTCTCCCAGCAGTCCACCGCGGCCGCACACCGGCTGTGCCTTCCTGCCGACTCCGAACCCACCAACACCGAGGCACAGCCGAAGGAGCGCCGGCATCACGAGGGCACGCGGCCGGGAGCTCGTTGCTTCCCCAGAGACATCGGCAGCGGCAGGCCGGTCTGGGCGCTTCCCCCTGCCGTACGCACGTACGGCTTGAGCCGGGAGTGCGCAGCCGGGTCCCGACGTCCGTAGTCCCGTTGTCCTCTTCGAAATGTGGTGCGGTTCTCAACGTTCGACGTAGTCGACGGTTTGCATCATGCCGAGGTCTTCGTGGTGCAGTTGGTGGCAGTGGGCGATGGTGCGGCCGGTGAAGTCCTCGTACCTGACCAGGAAGGTGACGGACTCTCCGGGGGCGCCGCCGGCCAGGCCGATGGTGTCGCGCCAGACGGGTGGGTCGAGCCGTCGGCCGTTGCGGTGGGTGAGCAGGACCTGGTTGGTGTGCAGGTGGAAGGGATGGCTGTGGGCCGGCATCGTCTCGTCGGTACGGACCGTCCAGCGTTCGACGGTGCCCAGACGCAGGGTGTGGTTGGTGTATTCGGGGTCGAAGAGGCCGTAGGCGGGGTCGCGGGTGAGGTCGCCTTCGGGATCGGCCGCGGGCGTCGCATTGGTGCCCAGGACACGGAAGGCGTTCGGGAAAGCGCCGGCGAAGACTCTCTCATCGGTGTGGAAGACCACTTCACGCTCCGTGCCGGGGTCGGTGATGTCCTTTTCGTCGAGGAAGGGTCTGCCTGGCGGCAGCGAGGCTGGCAGCCCCATCGGCGGCTCGAGGGGTTCTCCCGCGACCTCGACCGTCATCAGGGGGCCAGGCAGCCCGTCGGCCCGTAGTTCGTAATGGCCGGGAGCTTCGCCCCGGACCAGGACGTCGGCGCGGTTGCCCATGGAAAGGTCCAGCAGGTCCAGCGCGACGGGCCTGGTGAGTGTGACACCGTCCTGTGCGATCTGGTGCATCGGCAGGTTGCCGCGGTCTGCGGCGACCTGGAGCCGCAGGGCGGTGAACGCGGTCGCGGCGACCAGCCGCCACCGCTGGACCTCGCCGGGACGCAGCCGCAGGGTGGGGTTGACCGTGCCGTTGACGGTGAAGGTAGAAGGGATCCCGGTCACCCAGCCGCCCGCGGTGAAAGCGGGGACCCTGCCGTCTTTGACTTTCAGTTCGTTGACGCACACGACGATGTCGGCGGCCGCCCTGATCTCAGGGACTTCGTCGACGTCACCCTCGACGACGATCACCCCGGTCATGCCGCCCACGATCTGCTCAGCGATGGCTCCGTGCAGGTGCGGGTGGTACCAGTAGGTGCCGGCCGGGTGCCCGGCCGGTACATCGACGGTCGTCACATACCGCGGCTCCGAAGTGCCGGCGGCGGCCTCGTCCGCGGCGCGTGGGGCGAACTCGCGCAGCACGTTGTCGGCGTCCCCGGACGGGGAGACGTGCATCCCGTGGGTGTGCAGGTTGAAGCTGTTGGGGCGGTGCGGCGTGTTGTGGTCACCGGTGTGGGGCGGGTTGGGCGGCAACCCATTGACGTGCGTCAGCCGCAGAGTCTGCCCACCGCGCACACGCAGGGTCGGACCCGGGATCGCCCCGTTGTAGGTACGCGTGGTGACCCGACCGTAGCCCGGTACAAAAACCTCCGTAAACCGGACATCGAGCGTCTCCTCCACCACCAGCGGCGCAGAACTGGGCACCGGTCGCAGAACCGGCGCGGCAGGCTGCGGGAAAGACACCGGTACGGCCCCCGCGCGCCGCCGGGCCGTCAGGATCTCGCCCGGCGCAGCCGCGAGAACCGCGACGGGAAACGCCGCCAGCACCGACCGACGACTCACTCCCTCGCTTTCTCCCATACCGGAGCAATCTAAATCAACGTGCCCCAGGGAGCCCGGACGGCACACCGGAACATCACCCGCACCACACCGGCGTTATCAACGACCCCCGAACACCCACAGGGCCTGCGAACACGACGGCCAGGCGCAGTGGTGCGGAGGTGTCCCGGCCCAGTACGGTCTGCCGTACCAGTGGGCTGGGTCGGCTCGGCGCGATCACGATCAGCTCCGCGGTGCACGCGCCGTCGGCTCCGTAGGAAGAAAGGAGCCCCGGTCTGCACCTCCTTGCGGCAGTACGTCACGACTCCACGCGAGCGGGATGCCCGTCGAAGCCGGGCAGGCTGCTGAGAGCCGCCTACGCCGTCCTGAGCCATCGCCTGCCAAGGGGCGCGACTGAGGCCAGCAGATCCACAATGGTGGTGTCGCGGGCGGCCGGCAACGGAGCTCGGCGGCCGGCCCTGAGCGCGGGCGTCTTCTCGGCGACGAGCACAGCAAGCGCCAAGCCGCACAGACCGTGCTCGGCCGGATGGCCGCACCCGACGTTGTGGCCCGCGCTGTCGCATTCTTCGCGGACGAGGACAGCGGCTTCGTCACGGGCACCATCGCCGCGGTCAACGGCGGCGGCACCTGGGAGTGACCTCTCCCTAGACAGACCGTCCGAGCGGTAGGCCGCCCCACCCGACCCGCCGCGGAGAGTGGCACGGGCGTAGTCGCATCCGCGCTATGGAACATGCACAGTACATAACGTTGCAATCCATCCGAATCTTAGGAGTCGCCCCATGGCCGCCACACGCCATGCCCTGGTCGTACAGGCCGGTGAAGCAGCCGGAGCCGCGCTCACCGACGGCGCGTTCGAACTGCTGGCTGACGGAGGCGCGGTCAGCGCCAGCCGGCTCACCCTCACCGCCGGCGCCGACGGAGCACCGCCCCATCACCACAAGCTCTCCCACGAACTCTTCTACGTCCTGGACGGAACGATGCTCTTCCGTCTCGGCGACACCCTCACCACCGTGAGCAAGGGCGGCCTGGTCGTCATTCCGCCCGGCCTGCCCCACGTCTTCGGGGCAGCGGAAGGCGCGAGTGCCGACGTCGTCGTCGTGCTCAGTCCCGGCATCGAACGCTTCGGCTACTTCGAACAGCTCGCCGCCATCAGCCGCGGCGAAGTCGAATTCGCCTCACTCCTGCCCGAACAAGACCGCTACGACGTCCACTTCGAAGAGCTCCCGGACTGGCGGACACCCCCGACGCCGTAACGCCACCCGCAGCGCCACCGAAGCCAGCCAACCGGCACGTCCGCATGCTTTCGCGGGCGACCGCGGAGGGCAGGACGGGTCACCGGCGCCGATCCGCCCGCCCGGCGCCGGCAGCGGGGCAGCCGGCCCGGTGCAGCGCCGATCAGCCGCAGGCACCCTGGCCGTGGCCAGGCGTGCTCACCACGCCTCGGCTCCCCAGCCGTGCCACTCGACAAGACGAGAGTTCGCCACATCGACCTCGTCCAGACCCGTCCAGAGCCCTCCCTGCGCATGATCTCGGCCAGCTCGCGCAGACTGAACGCCGCTCCCACAGCCTCGCCGTCCACATGCACCTGACGGCCCTGCCCTCTGGCCAGCGCACTGACCCCGACCAGGCGCCCGACCGAACTTGGTGGCCATGCAGTGCCGGGCCCGCACGGCCAGCAACTCGTTGCGGGGAAGCTCGACAGCACCGGCTATGACTCCGTCACCGGGATGCGGTGCTGCTCACGCGTGGCCCCTGACCGGCGGCGAGAGCGGCCAGCCCGTGAAGTTCCTCGCCCCGGACAGCATGTGACGCCTTCCCGGAACAGTGTGTCCACTTCATCCGCGAGGGCGGAACGCGCAGCACTCCCTCACCCACTCGGCCGGCCGCGACGCTGTCACAGGGCGCGCAAGCCCCGGTCGGTAAAAGCAATGAGCCATTCGAAGCTCTTGTCGATGTCGGTGCTCCACTTGAAGCCGCCTGCCGCTTCGAGGGTGGCGAAGCCGTGGCACAGGCTGCGAAACATGCGCAGGGCGTGGTCCATGTCGGATTCGTCGATCCCGTAGCTGCGCAGAACGGCCCGGAACGCATCGAACAGCCGTTGCGTAGCAAGGGCCATCGGGTCGCCTGGACCAGTGGGTTCCATGCCGGTCGTCGCGGCGTAGCGGCCGGGGTGCGTGATGACGAGGGTGCGGAAGGCGTGCAGCGCGGCGGCCAGGGCGTCACGGCCCGCGACTCCCTGGACTGCGGCGCCGACGGCGTCGGCGGCCTGGTTCGTCGCCAACACCGCGATGCGCCGCACGAGATCCTCTAGCCCGCCCACATGTTTGTACAGGGACGGCGTGCGCACGCCCAGGCGCTCGGCCAGCAGCCCCATGGTCAGGCGGCCCAGGCCGACCTCGTCGGCGAGGTCGGCGCCGGCCGCGGCCACGGCAGCGGAGTCCAGGCCCGCCCTAGGCATTGGCGGCGTCCGTTCGTAGGAAGGAGAGCATGAGCGAAACCACCTGCTCAGGGTACTGGTCGTGCGGGTAGTGCCCGGCGCCTTCGATGATTTCGAGGCGGCCGAGGCCGGTGGGCAGGTCCTCGACGATCGCGGCGCCTTCGGCGTGCGGGTCGGCCCAGTCGGGATCGTCTGCCCCCATCACGACCAGGACCGGGCCGCGCACGTTGCCGAGCTGGTCACCGGCATCGGCGGGTGTGGTGCGGCCCATGCCCTGCAGTGCCTTCATCCGGCCCGGCTCGCGCAGCATCGCCTCCACGCGGCCGACCCGCTCGTCGAAGTCAGCCGGCTTCACCCCGGGGTAGGCCACCTCCAGATAGGAGCGCCACGCCGGAACGCTGCCCAGCATGATGGCCCGCATCAGCCGCAGCATGCCCTGGCGCACGCGCTTGCTGCGCAGATCGCCCAGGCCCATCGACTGCTTGCGGGTGAATGGCGCCAGCTCAACCACCGCGGTGACCAGCTCCGGCTCCCGCGCCGCGGCGATGGTTGCGGCACCGCCGGAGATCGAGTGGCCGACGAGTACCGCCGGGCCGCCCAGGTGCCGGATCACGGCGAGCAGATCGTCGGCGATGGCGGTGCGGCTCCAGTCCGGCCAGTTGGCGCTGGACTCGCCGCAGCCTCGCAGGTCGACGGTGGCGACCCGGTAGCCCGCCGCGATCAGCTGCGGGGCGACGGCACGGTAGGCGGCGCGGTGGTCACCCATGCCGTGCGCAAGGACGACCAGCGGGCCGGAGCCCGCCACTTCGTAGGCGATCGTGCCGCCGTCGATGGCGAGGTGTTCGGTCATGACGTCTCCCAAAGGTTGGATAGCCACATCAGCCAAGTGGCTACTATGGTTAGCTAGAAGCTAGTGTCATTAGCTTGCGGTGTCAATGTGGAGGCCGGCCTCGCCGTCGCGCCCGCGCCTATGCCGCAGCACACGCGAACCTGGTACCGTCGGCCCCGGCGGTCTTCGGTGGAGACAACTTCCCCGTCGGGGTGTGCATGGACAGCCACCGGCGAGTGGCCAGGAGGGCGACTCAGAGCACCGAACGGCGCGCCTCCGGGGAAGCCCAGGCGTAATCTCGCGCTGGGTCGCTGTCAGGAGCCCGCATGAAGGCCGTGGCGGATCTCGATCCGGATGGCGCCCGGCCTGCGAGCTGTCGCAGTAGCGGAACTCTCGCCCACAAGAAGGCCGGCGACGCGCTGCCGTCCAGACCGTGTGAACTCATCGTCCAGGGCGAGAAACTGGGCATATGGACGGCCGGGCGACGGGCCGGGCGGGAGCGCTGATGCCTGCCCAGCAGTGGCTCCTGGAGACGGCCGGCGTCACTCTGGCACCACGGCAGAGTGACTGTCGTGCACACGGCGAAGCGCGTCACCGCCAGGTTTCAGCGAACTCCGGGCACAAGTGCCTCGCGCCCGATCCGGTCCTTCCAGGTGGCGATCGCGGTGGTGATTCTCGCCCTCCAGCGTGCTGGCGGGACTCCTCGGCTGCTCGGTCTCGTGGGACACATCCCGCCCCGAGCTCAACGTGCCCTCCGTCTTCGACGTCTCGCGTGATGCCGAGGCCAGCTCAATGTTGGGGTTCGGCATCGAGGAGCAGTCCGGGGGCAAGGATCGGGCCATTGCACGGTCGCCTCTGATGCGACGGACCTCAGGAGCGTCGCCGTCCTGAAAATCGGAACCCCAGGTCGATGGTGCGGCTGTGGACGGGGAGCCGGTCATGACGACCTTCCAGGTTGCGCTCCGGTGGGGTTGCCCGGCGCACTGAGCAGCCAGCGCCAGCGCGGTTGTTCGGTGACTGCCACGGTCAGGCACAGCACGGTCGCTGCTGTGGCAGCCCACCAGGGCCAGAGCGCCCACGTTGCCGCTGTGGCGGCTGCGAGCTGCATCAGCACCAGGAGGATTGTCACGATGCCGGGCACCAATACGGGCGTGCCGCCGCCGGGCCTGTCGCCCGGCGTACTGAAGACCGCGGGCAGCCCGATCAGTATCACCACGGCGCCGATCGCCAAGGCTATCGAGTGCGGCCACAGGGCCCAGGGAGCGCCCACCCACGCGATGAGTTCGGTGACGAATCGCAGTGCCCCTCGGGCATAGGCGTTCTGGGACGGATTCTTGTCGATCACAGTAGTGGCTGCCTGTCGTTTCTCAGTTCGTGGGCGCTGTGGGCCTGGGGGTTGGCGTGGTGGCCTGGAGTCCTTGGTCGATGAAGGTGATCATCCAGGTGAAGCTGTGGTCGGCGCCTGTGTCGTGCTGGATGCCGCCTGCGATTTCGAGGTTCGAGAACCCGTGCAGCATGATGCGCAGCATCCGCAGGGCGTGGACCTCGTGGGCGGGGTCCAGGTTGTATCCGCGCAGCACGGCCGACAGGGAGCTGAGCGCCGGTTGCTGGCTGGGATGAACGGGTCGTCGGGTCCGTCCGGGCGGTCACTGTTGACTGCCGCGTACCGGCTGGGATGTTCTTGCACGTATGTGTGCATGGCCTGCGCGTCGGTGAGGGCGTCGCCGCCTGCGCGGCCCTGCGTCGCGGATGGCGTCGCCGAGCCCGGTCGCGGCCAGGATGGCGATCCGGTGGGCGAGGTCGGCCTGGCTGGTGGCGTACCGGGTGCGCTGGGAAATAGGTGGTCGGATCGCGGGGCGAGCCGTCCGTCGGCGCAGCGCGTAGCGCGTACCTTCTGCATCGCCATGGTGGCGACGGCGATGGCAGTGAGGAGCACGGCCGCCGACGTGCAGGCGACTGCGGTCTGCTGCAGTCCGTAGACCGTGGTGGTGATCCCGGCGGCGACCGCGGGAATGGCGACGGCGAGGTGGGCGACAACATAGACGCTGGTGACCGTGCCCGCGCGGCGACTGGGTGGTGCCAGTGCGATCAGAACCTTGAACAGACCCGGGTATGCCGGTTCCCATCCGATGCCTGCGACGGTACCGCCGAGGAACAGGGGTAGTCATCGGTGGATCTCTTCTGGTGGTTCGGGCGGCTGCAGGCGGGGCCGCTGTGACGAGGCGGGTGGGCGGGGCGACGCCGCGGCGTCCATGACGTAGGCCGTGTTCATTCGGTCGCGACGGGTCGGTGCTCCGCGACAGCGGAATCGGCAGCCGGGCCAATCAGCGGCCGGGCAGGTTGTTCAGCGGCGCGGAGCGGCGCTCCAGGAGCTCGGCGTAGGTGCCGTCCCGTTCGGCCCAGCGAAGCGGCAGCGCGGCCTCGGCAATGATCTCGCGGGTCGTAGGCTCCACGGCCAGCAGCTCCATCACCTCATCGAGGTAAGCGTCGATCGGCACGGCCGCCGGGTTGAGCTTCGCCATCGCCGGGGTCGCGACGGCCGGCGGCACGAGCTCGGCCACCTCCACGCCGGTCCCGGCCAGGTGCGCCCGCAGCGACTCGGTGTAGGAGTGGACCGCGGCCTTCGTGGCGCCGTAGGTGGCCATGAGCGGGAAGGGCAGGAACCCGATTCCCGAGCTCACCGTGATGATCGTTCCGGTGCCGCGGCCGATCAGATGCGGCGTGAAGGCGTCGATCACCCGGACGGTACCGAGCAGGTTCGTGGCGACCATGTTCTCGGCGTCGGTGATGTGCGCGGGGTCGCGCAGGTCTTCGGTGAGCAGGACTCCGGACATCGTGACGACGACGTCGAGGTCGGGGTGCGCGGCGAGCACTTCGTCGCGGGCGCGCAGGACCGAGGCGGGGTCGGTGACGTCGATCTGAACGGACTGCAGGCCGTCCCGTGGCTCAGGCCGGCGCCCGCCGACAACGACCGTGTTGCGGTCCTTCGCGAACCGGAGCGCGAGTTCGAGCCCGATGCCAGAGGTGCCACCGACGACGAGCACTGTGCGATGGGTGAGCTTCACCAGAGCCTCCTGTAACGTTCGGTAGCCGTCCAGCGACTACCGGTTCTTCCACAACCAGGCTCGCTCACATGCTTTGGAGCTAGAAAGGCCCTGCCGATCCGGGGTGTGCCAGGCCCCCCTCTGCGACCGTCGGCCGCGGCTACCGTGGGAGGTATGGCTCGAGACGACGCGAACCGGCTGGGCGAGTACCTGCGCGCCCGCCGCGACCTGGTCACGCCGCAGCAGGCCGGCATCCCCGGTGGCGCAAACCGGCGCGTCCCAGGGCTGCGCCGCGAGGAGGTCGCGATGCTTGCCGGTATCAGTGCGGACTACTACCTGCGGCTGGAGCGCGGCAGGGATCACAACCCCTCCCCGCAGGTGCTCCAGGCCATCGCCCGTGTCCTGCACCTCGACGGCCTGGAAACCGAGTACCTGCTCGGACTCAACGTGCCCCGCCCGCCGGCCCGCCGCAAGCAGCGCACGCCGCGCCTGCCCGCCCGGTTGCACCATCTGTTGGCGGCCGTGGACGTGCCGGCGTTCGTCGAGGACCGGTACTTCGACGTCCTGGCCTCCAATCGGCTCGCGATGGCGCTGTCGCCGCGGCTGCGGCCTGGCGGGAACCGGCTGCGCTCCCTGCTGCTCGACCCCGAGGAACGCCACTTCCAACACGACTGGGAGGCTGCGGTCGTCGACTCCGTCGCGGCGTTTCGCCGTTCGGTGGACGACAGCATCACCGACCAGCGCTCAGTCGAACTCGTCGGCGAGCTGTCCTTGGCCAGCGACCGCTTCCGCACCCTGTGGGCACGGCACGACATCAAAGCGCTCGGCTACACCAGCACCGTCAACCATCCGGTCGTTGGCGAACTGCACCTCAACCGCGAGAAGCTCGCCGTCGGAGACCTGCTGCTCGTGCTCTACTACCCGGACCAGGACAGCGACGCCGCCGAGAAGCTCCAACTGCTGACCTCCCTGGCCCCCGCCGGCGGGCAGCGGCCCGCTGCGGCCGTCGACCCGCTCACAGGCCGCGACGTCGACGCCTGCCACCAATCGCAGGGCAGTCGGGGCCGACGCGGACCGTGACTCCCTGCTCGCTCCGACCGTTGCTGAGGCGGTCACACGCGGGCGACTTCCTCAAGGTGCGCAGGGCGGTCCTGGCCGGCACCGGCTTCCGCGCCGATCCCCCCGCGCACGCCGAGGCCCAGGAGTTCGTCGGGCTCCCCGTGGTCGGACACACCCTCGTCGACCCCGCCGCTACCACCTGGACACCGCCCACCCTGGCCGTCCTGTACCCGGACGAGATCATGTACTACCCGAAGGCCTTCACCTCAGGCAGCCGCGCGGTGCTGCGCTCGATGTTCCTCGACGCGATCGAGGCGCGCGCCTTCGTGTGTGGGGTGGCACGGCGCTCTGGGCATCGAGTGCGTCGGCCAGCGCCGTGGTCAGTACGTCGAGCGTCAGAGTGGACAGCCGGGCGGTGTCAGAAGAGCTGCCGGACTCCGGTGGTGTTCAAAATGCGTTCCAGGAAGGGGGGTGGGTTGTCGAGGTGCAGCCGTATGTTTCGCGCGGTGGTTTTGCGGTGGATGGTCAGCAGGGTGGAGAGGCCCATGGAGTCGCAGAACTGGAGTTCGGCGCAGTCGAGGTGCAGGTCGCTCAAGTCTGGCTGTGCTGTGAGGCATTGGTCGGCGTGCTGGAGGAGTTCGTCGCTGGTCTCCCAGTCGAGTTCGCCGACGATGTGGAGGTGTGCGGTGCCCGGGCCGGCTTCAGCGGTGAGGGTGTAGGAGGAGTGGGGCAGGGCGGTCATGCGGGGGCTCCGGGGTGTGTTCCGGCTGGTGCGGGTGTGTTGTCCAGGGCGAGGCGGGCCTGGTCGATCAGCCGGGTGGATCGGGGGAAATCTTTGAGTTCGGTTGCCAGAGTGTTCAGGGCGGGGTGCAGGGACTGGGCGGGGACGTGGCGGGCGGCGAGGATGTCTGCGGTCCAGGTGATGAACGTGGTGAAGAGGTCGTCGTCATCGGTGTAGAGGGCGACGGTCAGGAATTCGACGATGTGGGCGATGTCTTCAGCGGTGCGTTCGCGCTGTTGTGGGGTGTAGGCGGCCATCGCGGGAAAGGTGCTTTCCAGCTGTGTGAGGACTTCCTTGACCAGTTGCCCCTGGGCCCGGGCTACGAGGGTGTACTCCTGGTCGGCGAGGTGGGGCAGGTCGTCGATCTGCTGTCGTGCGGCGGCGAGGTCCGGGGCAGGGATGCCGTCGGCGAGTTGCCGGGCTGCGGCGCGTGCGTCGGGGGCCCAGGCGTTGGCGCCGAGCAGACGGGCGTAGCGGCCGTTGGTTCCGAAGGCGGCCCCGCCGGCGAGAACGGGTACGCCGATGGCCTGGCAGGCGGTGATCGCTGCGTGGGCGGCGGGCAGTCGGCTGGGGATCGAGGAGGAGAGTGCGACCGCGTCGGCGCCGCTGTTGTGGAGGTGGGCGATGAGGTGGGGGGTGGGTACCTGGGCGCCGAGGAAGTCGACTTGCCAGCCGCGCAGGGTGAGGACTTCGGCGAGGAGGCGGGCGGGCAGGGCGTGCCACTCCTGGTCGACGCATGCGACGGTGATGCGGCCCTGGGTGGGCGGGGTGCGGGTAGCGGGGTGGTGGGCGAGGGCGGCGATGATGCGTTCGGTGATGGCGCTCGCCGCGTGTTCCTGCGCCACGCTCATGCGGTTGGCGGCCCACTCCGTGCCGACTCTCGCCTGTATGGGGGCGATGGCATCCAGCAGGATCGTTTCCGCGCTCAGGCCGTCTTCCAGGGCGGCGAAGACGATGTCCGCGGCGCGGTATTCGTCACGGCTGGTCACTGCGGTCCACAGCAGGCCTTGCAGGGCCTGGATGCTGACCGTGTCGGGGTCGTGCCCTTTCACGCGGTGTACCTGCCTCGGGTGTGGCCGTTGACCGCGCTGAGCCGGGTCGTGCGGGGGGCGCTGATCGCGACGACGGCCATGTCGTCGTGGCCGGCATGGCGCAGCCACTGGGAAGCGAGCATCTGGATGTGCTCGACGACTGCCTCCGCAGGCATGTCGGAGCACTCCGAGAGGGCTCGTTTCAGGCGCTCTTCGCCGAACATCTCGTCGCCGCGCGGTCCGCCGCGGGCCTCGGTGAATCCATCGGTGTAGAGCAGGCACGTCTCGCCTGGTTGCAGGATGACGTCGGCGGAGTGCACCGCAATCGTTTTGAGGGCTCCGATCAGGGTGCCGTGGGTGGGAACCTCCTCCACGCTGCCATCCGTACGGACCACGAGGGGGACGGGGTGGCCGGCCGAGGTCAGGTGCAGCCGCACATGGCTGTCGATGCGTTGCACCGAGGCCATCACAAGAGTCGCGAAGCGAGCATGGTGGGACGTCAGAAGGGCGCCGTTGAGGAGGTCGAGCATCCGCCCGTGATCGTCAGCCATCGGCAGGAGCGCCTGCAGGGTGTTGCGGATCTTGCCGGTCAGGACCGCCGCGTCCAGGCCCTTGCCGCACACGTCGCCCAGGACCACCAGTGACGCGTCGGCCGGGGAACCGCCGGGGTGGACGTCGTAGAAGTCTCCGCCCACCCGTTCCCTGGCACCGGCCGGCCGGTAGCCCCCGGCGATCTCGACCCCGTTGAGTCGCTGCAGTCGAGGGGGCAGCAGATCCCGCATCAGAGTCTGCGTGATGGCGCTCTGCTCGCTGTAGAGGAGAGCTGCCGACAGGGCCGCGCCGGCGCGGGCGGCGAACAGCCGGGCGAAGAGCTCTTCGTTCTCACTGAACGTGGCGTGGTCCGCTGCGCGCAGCAGGATCAGGGCTCCGGCAGGTACGCCGTGGCCGGGCAGGGGAGTCACGACGACGGACCCGATCGTCCCGCGCAAACCGTGGGGGATGATCCAGTCGGGCAGTGTCGTGGGATCGATCCAGCGTGAGGCCACCGGGGGGAACCCTTGCAGCGCCTCGTTGAGGCCTGGGACCTGAGACGGGTCGGCTGCGATCAGGGTACGGGTGACGTCCTGGCCCGCGATCGCGGTCGCGACGGGCAGCTTCCTGGAGGATGACGGGGTGACGACGATCGCCACGTCCGCGAGATGTTCGGCGGCCAGCCGCGCGGTAACGGCCATGCACCGCTCGGCGTTCAACGAGGCGAGCAGGACATTGGACGCCTCCGCGAGGAATCTTGTGCGTTCGCGCTCGGCGGCGAGTGCATCTTCGGCGAGCCGACGGTCGGTGTCGTCGACCAGCCACCACACCACGCTTCCGTCCTGCCCCCGGGTGGGGTACGCCTCGAAACTGTGTTCCGCGATCCGCCCTGATACCGGACCAGGAACCTCGACGTCCTGGTGATCGCGGGCCACCTGCCTACTTACGACCGCGTCCTGGTGGGCGTGCGCCAGCCAGTTCGGAACCGCGTCCGACATGCTGGCCCCCGGTACTGCGCTCTCCAGCAGAAGGGAGGCGGCGGGGTTCACTTCCACGACACTGCCTGCCGCGTCGGCCATGATCACGGGGTAGGGGGCCAGAGCCCACAGCCCGGCCGTGCAGTGCTGCTCGGTTTTGGTAACGCAGATGCCCTCGGTAGAGGCCATGTAGAGGGCCCGCCTGGGGCGAACCGCACCACCCTTCCCGCTGGAAAAATAATTGCCTTGCGGCAAGCATCGACCAGTCGGGGCGTCGATAGCAACCTACCCCCGCGGGCGACCGGCCCCGGGGGGTGTGCAGCGACGCTTTACTCACAGCGCAGATTCGAAACCTTCACAGGAAGGTCATACGGCTGGGATCCGGGGATGAGCAGGTCGACCGTGCCAGTCCAGACACACCACCAGGGAGTCGTCCACGGCCGGGCCGGAGCCGCGGTATCCGAGCAGTTCCTCCAGCATCGCTCTCGGCACCTGCGAGGCGGGCAGCAGGCGCGTACTTGTGATGGATCCGGCCAACGCGCGCAGGCTGTACTTCTCACCGCCCGGTGAGAGCGCGTCGTAGACGCCGTCGCTGATGAACAGCAGACGGTCTCCCGGTTCGACGTGAAAGTGCTGAGCGACGTAGACGGTGTCCTCGAACATGCCCAGCGGCAACTGCGCTTCCAGCTCGATGGCCTCAATCGTTCCTCTGCGTACCCGCCATACGCGCGGTGAACCGGCGTCGATGATCTCCACGTCGCCGGTCGGGAGGTGGAAGCGGAGCAGCAGCGTCGACAGGTACTGGCTTCCTCGGTGCTGCCCGTAGACGGCCTGATCGGCCAGATAAGCCTGATCGGCCAGGTCCAGTCCGGCCCTGCGGGCGTTGCGCAGGGCATTGATCCCGAGGTTCGTGAGCAGCGCGGCGTCGATTCCCTCGCCCATGCCGTTGCTGACGGTCACATAGAGGTCATCGGTCGAGGCCGACCAGTCGAAGCTGTCGCCGAAGATCGCGTATGCGGGTTCCAGCTGTGCGCCGATGCTGTACTCGGGCCGAGCGCATGAACGTCCCGGCAGCAGCTGCCACTGCATCTCAGCGGCCAGTGTCAGCCGCTCAGCTCGGCGCGCCTGCAGGAACAGATCGGTGTCCCGCTCTGCGACGACCACCTCGTGTGCCAGCGCGTCGGCGCACTCCTGGAGCTCCTCCAGGACGTCTTTCGCGACTCTGTCCTCACCTTCCTCCCCGGCCGGCAGGATGACGCTCAGGATTCCCAGCCGGTCCCCGCGGACGCTGACCGGAAGGTGAGCCGTCACCGTGGATGCCGATCCGTCGTACACGCAGTACGGTTCCTGGGCGCCGAACGCGCGGCCCGGAGCACTCGCGTGCGCGGAGACCGGGGGGCGGGTGGTGGGCAGTATCCCGACGGGCTGCAGCTTCGTCATGGCGTAGTCGGCCATCAACAACTCCACCCTCCGGGCTCGATGGCGGCGCTCGATCAGGCTGCGGATCACGTCGAAAATCTGATGGGGCGCGGCCTCGCGCAGGGAACGCTCGACCGTGCTGGGTCTGTCCACCGGTGCCGCTCCTTCTTTCCTTGACATATCTTCATCTGAGCGACTGTCGGTATCGACCAGCCGGAACGAGCACAAAAGGCTCACGCGGGAGTGTCACATGCGCAAGGCCCCCACCTCCCTCAACCAGCACGTCTCCCCCGCCGTGCCCGAGATCGGCCTTGTCCTCGAGCTCCTCGAAATCGCCTGGGAGCGCGGCCGCGGCACGCTCAGCACCGCGCCGCTCTCCACCGCTCAGACCCGCGTGATGTACATCATCGAACGCGAACCCGGCATCAATCTGAGCATGCTGGGCCGCCACCTTTCGGCAGCCGCGCCGTCCGTCACCCGCCTCTGCGACCGCCTCCAAGCAGCCGGATATCTCCGCCGAACCCCACGCCCCGAGGACCGCCGCGAAATGCAGCTGGAGCTCACCGACAGCGGCGTGGCACACCTGCACGATCTCAGGCTCCGCCGGGAACAGGTACTCCACCAGGCCATGAACCGCATGACTCCCGACGCACAGCACGCCCTCGCCACCGGACTGAGCGCACTGTGCGAGGCCGTCAGCGAACCCGCCATCGCGATCGACCGCGAGGAAACCGCCTGAGTCACGGCTGCCATGGTCGGGTCTGTCAAACAAGCCGTGCGGCTGAGGCTGTGAGGCCTCTATGGGTTTGGCCGAGGAAATCCGGGTGCGTTCTTGTTCGTGACGAGGTCGGCATTGCCGGTGCCCGAGCTGCCGCGGGATGACGTGACGGGCTTTTCTCGACCTAGAGTAGGAGGGGTGCCTTCCGGATGTGTGGGAGCGGCGACCTGTGCTCTTCGGAGGCCGTGGCGCACTCGTGGTCCTGGGACCGAAGCGCTCACCTCTGCACACGAACAGCCCACGCGCGGAAGAACACGACGACGGCGCAGCGGGTATGTCGACCGCTGACATCCTGCGCGCGCTGGCGCTGCATTTCGAGGGGGGTGACGCACAGGACTGAGGTGATCTCACGCGTGTCTCCTCGGTGCGCCCGGAGTGATTGGCGCCGAACTGTTCCCGATGAGCACGTAGTTGGAGCCGCAGAAGCCGTCCTGCCCGACCAATCCGGCTTCACAGCCACCGGACACCGCGGTCACGTCTCCGAGCAGTCCGCCGCGGCCGCACACCGGCTGCGCCTTCCATCCTGCCCCAACTCGCCGACACCGAGGCCCAACACACCAGGAAGGTGACGGGCTCTCCGGGGGCGCCGCCGGCCAGGCCGATGGAGTCGCGCCGGACGGGTGGGGCGAGCCGTCGGCCGTCGCTGTGGGTGAGCAGGACCTGGTTCTGGCTCGATGTCCGGGACACGGCTCACCCTGTGATGGAGGCTCGGAAGTGGTACCGGTCGCCGCGGAAAGCAGCCGCGGTGAGTTCGAGGGGCTGCGCGTTCTGGTTGAAGGCGAGCTGGGTGGCGACGAGTACGGGAGTCGCGTCGGTGATTTCCAGCAGTCGGCGCTCTTCCGCCGTCGGATGCCGTGCTTCCACGGAGTAGTCCGCGACCTTGGGTAGTTGTGGCGGGTCGGCACGGCGGAGAGTGGCGAAGAGCGTGTCTTTGGTGAAGTCCGTCTCTGCTAGCCGCGGGCACAGTGCGAGAGGGAGTCGGTTGTGTTCCAGGACCACGACGATGTCGTCCAGATAACGCAGTCGGCGCATCTCGAAGAGGGCGGCTCCCGGACCGACCCGCAGCAGTTCGGACTCCTGAACCGTGGCAGGTCGGACTCTGGTCTCCAGGACTGAGTCCCGCAGTCGCAGTCCCTGCTGTTCCGCGTAGTCGGCGAAGCCCTGTACCGACTGGCCCGCGGCCGAAGCCGACGACGACGGCTGCGACGGCGGGGCGACGCGTTCGTAGCCCTCGGCGAGGAACCACCCGCGGGCGGGCGAGGACTCGATGACCTCGCGCTCCGCGAGTTCGTTCAGGGCGGAGCGAAGGGTGACGCGCGAGACGCCGTACCGGGTCGCCAGTGCTCGCTCCGACGGAAGTCGGTCTCCCGGGCGGGCGCCTTTCTCGGCGATGTCGTCCAGTAGGCGTCCGGCGACCTGGGTGTACAGCGGCAGAGCGTCTCCGCTCAGCAGCCCTTGCGGGAGACCGTGATCCGAAGAAGACATACCAGATGTATACCAGTTTCGATCAGACCAGTTGAATACCAGTAACAGACCATTGACGGCCATTCGCGAGGCCAGTACCGTTCCAGTCACGTTTTCGAAGGCGCACCGACAGATGCGGCTGGCGCACTTCGTTGACCCCTGGAGTGATCATGTGGAACCCCTTGGATGAAGTGGTACGCCGCCAGAAGGCTGGCGAACCGCACGGCATCACCTCCGTCTGCTCGGCCCATCCGCTGGTCATCGAGGCAGCAGTCCGCCAGGCCCTGGCTTCGGGAGGCACTGTCCTCATCGAGGCGACCTCCAACCAGGTGGACCAGTACGGCGGCTACACCGGTATGCGGCCCGAAGACTTCCGCGAACTGGTGCACGGCATTGCCGCCGAGCACGGACTACCGCTGGACCGGGTCGTTCTGGGCGGAGACCACCTGGGACCCAACCGGTGGCGTTCACTGCCCTCGCGAGAAGCGATGGCCGAAGCGGACGGTCTCGTCGCGGCATACGTCCGGGCAGGCTTCACGAAGATCCATCTGGACTGCAGCTTCGCCTGCGCCGACGACGTGGCTCCGCTGACCGACGACCTGGTCGCCGAGCGCACCGCACGCCTGGTGCATGTGGCCGAGACCGCCGCAGGCGGCTCCGTGAACGCCCTTCGTTATGTCATCGGAACCGAGGTTCCGGTGCCGGGAGGGGCGCACGAAACGCTGGAAGGCATGGCTGCCACCAGCCCGCAGGCCGCCCGCCTGACCCTGGAACACAACCGTCGCGCCTTCGAGAGGCATGGCGTGGCCGGAGCCTGGCCTCGGGTCATGGCCCTGGTCGTACAGCCCGGCGTGGAGTTCGATCACCTCCAGGTGTTCGACTACCGGCGTGAGCGGACGACTGAGCTGCGCACGGTGCTGGCCGACGAGCCCGGCATGGTCTTCGAGGCCCACTCGACCGACTACCAGACGGTGGACGGACTGGCCGCCCTGGTGGAGGACCACTGGGCAGTGCTCAAGGTAGGGCCCGGACTGACGTTCGCTCTGCGCGAGGCGCTGTTCGCACTGGCCTCCATCGAGGACGAACTCGTCGCAGCCGAATCCCGGTCGCAGCTGAGCAAGGTGGTCGACCGCCGCATGCGGGACAAACCTTCCTGGTGGGAGGGGTACTACGAGGGCACAGCTGACGATCAGCGGTTGGCCAGGCGTTACAGCTACAGCGACCGCATGCGCTACTACTGGCCCGACCCTGAGATCGCCGCCGCGCAGGACCGTCTGTTCACCAACCTCTCAGGCCTCGACATTCCGCTGCCTCTGCTGAGCGCCTACCTCCCCGGCCAATACCGGCGCGTCCGGACCGGTGCCCTCTCTGCAACACCCCGGGACCTGGTCGTCGACCGCGTCCGTGACGTCCTGCGCGACTACGACCGTGCGTGTGGAACCCATGACAAGGAGTACGAGTGAAGACCACCACCCAGAATCTGGTGCCTCAGGGCAGCGGGGCCGACCACACCGCCGCGGAGATCA
The DNA here is from genome assembly GCF_042734135.1 of Streptomyces sp. NPDC059668. Taxonomy (NCBI): domain Bacteria; kingdom Bacillati; phylum Actinomycetota; class Actinomycetes; order Kitasatosporales; family Streptomycetaceae; genus Streptomyces; species Streptomyces sp. NPDC059668. Next base: position 41,037 of record NZ_JBHWEL010000026.1, read on the forward strand.
TTCAACAGCCCGGCGTGTGGCATGAGGTCGGCGCGATCGTCGCCGGTGAACGCGACTCCCTGGACGCCTTCCTCGGCCCCTTGATCGCTGACAAGGACCTGCGGATCGTCCTGACGGGAGCCGGTACCTCGGCCTTCGCCGGAGAAGTGGTCCGAGCCGCGGTCGCCCGGGCGACCGGCCGACGCACGGACGCCGTCTCCACCACGGACATCGTCGCCGACGCCTACGCGTCCTTCCCTGAAGACGTTCCCACGCTGCTCGTGTCCTTCGCCCGATCCGGGGACAGCCCCGAGAGCGTCGCAGCGACCCGGCTGGCGGAGCAGGTCCTGACGCGCGTGAACCACCTCGTCATCACCTGCAACAGCGCCGGACAGCTGGCCCGGCTCCACAGCGAAAACACCTCGTCCCACGTCCTGCTCATGCCCGCCGCGGCGAACGACCAGGGCTTCGCCATGACGTCGAGCTTCACCAGCATGCTTCTGGCGTCCCTGCTCGCCCTGGGCGCGCTCACCACAGGCGCCATCGACGGCGCGGCAGCGGCGGCCGAGCACATCACCGCGGGCGGCCTCGACCGGCACATCGAGGCACTGCTGGCCCGTGAGCCCGAGCGCGTGGTGTACCTCGGCAGCAGCAGCACTCTGAAGGGGCTGGCCCAGGAGTCCGCTCTGAAGCTGCTGGAGCTGACCGGAGGCGCGCTCGTCGCGTCCTCGGAGTCCTCCCTCGGCTTCCGCCACGGCCCCAAGTCCGTGCTCAACGACCGCACCGCCGTCGTCGTGTACGTGTCGAACGACCCGTACACGCGCCGCTACGACCTCGACATCCTCGCCGAACTCCGCGCAGGACTTCCAGAGGGCAGCGTCGTGGCCATCACCGCGTCACCCAACGGAGTGCCCGGCGACGACACCTGGCTGCTCCCCGGGCTCGCCGACGCCGACGACACCGTCCTCGCCCTTCCTGCGGTGGTGTGTGCGCAGCTCATCGCACTGCGCTCGTCCCTGGGTCAAGGCATACGGCCCGACAACCCGTTCCCCTCCGGAGAGGTGAACCGCGTGGTGCAGGGCGTGACCGTGCATCCGCTCCCCCAGCGACGCGACGACGTCGCGTAACAGCGTTCAGACAAAGCCGAGCGGAGGAACAACGATGTTTCTGGGTGTGGACGGCGGAGGCACCAAGACAGCCTTCTGCCTCATCGACCGTACGGGCAGCATCAGGGCCCGAGCCGTCGCAGAGGGCGCCTACTACTTTGCGGACAACGCCACCGGCGGCGTCGAGCACGTCGCACAGGTCCTGGGTGAGGGAGTCCGGGCCGTGTCCGAGGCCGCGGGCATCGCGTACGCGGATATCGACTACGCGTTCCTGGGACTGCCCGGGTACGGGGAGGTCCCCGGCGACATCGCCGCGCTGGACGCCGTCCCCGCCCAGGTGCTGGGACACCGGCGCTACGCCTGCGACAACGACATGATCTGCGGCTGGGCCGGCTCGCTCGGCGCGGTGGACGGCATCAACGTCATCAGCGGCACCGGATCGATGACCTACGGCGAGCGGCACGGCCGCGGTGTACGCACCGGAGGCTGGAGCGAACTGTTCAGTGACGAGGGGTCGGCCTACTGGATCGCCGCCCGTGCGCTGAACGTGTTCTCCCGGATGAGCGACGGCCGGCTGCCCGAGGGGCCACTCGCAGGAGTCCTGCGCCGCCACCTCGACCTGACCACGGACCTCGAAGTGATCGACGTCGTACTCAACCGGTGGCAGGGACACCGAAGCGAGATCGCCTCGCTGAGTCCACTCGTGGTCGAGGCGGCCGGGCTGGGCGACACGCAAGCCGCCACCGTCCTGACCCAGGCCGGACATGAACTGGCCCTGCTGGTAGACAGCGCGCGACGCCGACTGGGCTTCGCCGCCACCGAGCCCGTCCCGGTGTCCTACTCGGGCGGCGTCTTCCACTCGGCCGCCGTACTCGACGCCTTCACCACCGAACTCCACAGCGGCACGGCCCTCTACGAACTGCGACAGCCGCTGTTCGAGCCGATGGTCGGCGCGGCGATCTACGCGGCGAAGCTCGCCGGAACCCCACTCGACGCTGCAGCACTCACCGCGCTGCGCTCCACCTCGGAGATCACCACCACGGAGAACCGCCATGCGTGACAAACGAACCTGGATCCTGTACGCGGGTCTGCTGGTGCTGTTCTGGGGTGTCTGGGGAGCCTTCTCGAGCCAGCCCACCGAACGGTACGGCTACCCGAACGAGATGATCTACGTCATCTGGGCCTTCACCATGCTCCTGCCGGCCGCGTTCGCGCTGCGCCGACAGCGGTTCGACCGCCGCCCGATCGCGGCGCTCTACGGGCTCGCGGCGGGACTCACCGGTGCGGGCGGCCAACTCCTCCTGTTCCAGGCGCTGTCCAACGGCCCTGCCTACCTGATCTTCCCGGTGGTCTCGCTCTCGCCAGTGATCACCGTCCTGATGGCGGTGGCTCTGCTCAGGGAACGGATCGGGAAACTCGCCGTCATCGGAGTGGTCGCCGCGCTGATCGCCATCGTGCTCATCAGCATCCCCGCAGGCGACCACGGCTCGGCCAGCACCGGGTCCTGGCTGCTGCTGTCCATCCTCATCTGCGTCGCCTGGGGCGCACAGGCGTTCTTCATGCGCAAGGCCGCCCTCGCAGACGTCAACGACGCGACCACGTTCGGCTGGATGACGATCAGCGGTCTGCTGCTCGTCCCCGTCGCCATCATCATGATGGGCGGGCTGCCCGATGCCCCGTGGCAGGCTCCTGCACTCACCGCCGGCACCCAGGTCCTCAACGCCGTGGGCGCGCTGTTCCTCGTCATGGCGCTCAGCCGCGGCAAGGCCAGCGTCGTCGCACCGGTCACCAATGCCCTGGCGCCCGTCCTCACCATCGTGCTGTCGCTGGTCATCTATCAGACGCTGCCGACGATTTGGGGGACGATCGGCATCGTCCTCGCGCTCGGCGGATCCACTCTGATGGTGTACGCCGACGAGAAGCGCGAGGAGGAGCCCGAGGCCCGCGATCAATCGGCACCGATGGCGGGCTTGTAGGCCCTTGGCGCACCGACGGCTCGGATCACGGCACGCCCTTACGAGGCCGGCCGGATCCGGCCGCCGGACCAATACCGCATGTTCAGATATTTCCAGCGCGAGGAGCACCCACGTGCCTTTGGCTTCCACCGGCGACCTGGTCGCCCACGCCGCGACCGAGCGCCGTAGCGTCACCGCCTTCAACGTCATCACTTTGGAACACGCCGAGGGCATCATCGCTGGTGCCGAGGCGGCCGGACGTCCGGTGATCCTGCAGATCAGCGAGAACGCCGTGCGATACCACAGGGGTCAGCTCCTTCCGCTCGCCCTGGCGGCGGCCTCAATGGCCCGCTCAAGCACAGCCGAGGTCGCTCTGCACCTCGACCACGTCACCGACGTGGACTTGCTGCACCAGGCAGCCGACGCCGGTTTTTCCTCCGTGATGTTCGACGCCGGGGCACTGCCCTACGCCGAGAACGTCTCCGCCACCGCTTCGGCGGCCCGATGGGCTCATAAGACAGGGCTCTGGCTGGAAGCCGAACTGGGATACGTGGGCGGCAAACCCGACTCCCCCGCGAGCGCGCACGCCGCGGGGGTACGCACCGACCCGGTGGAAGCCGCCGACTACGTCGCGCGTACAGGCGTGGATGCCCTCGCGGTCGCAGTGGGCAGCAGCCACGCCATGACCGAACAGTCGGCGACGCTGGACCACGCACTCATCGAAAGGCTCCGAGAAGCGGTTCCGGTCCCCTTGGTGCTGCACGGCTCCTCCGGAGTACCCGACGGCGAGCTCCGCTCCGCGGTCCGAGCCGGCATCGTGAAGATCAACATCGGGACAGCACTAAACATATCCCTGACCCGCGTCGTGCGCGACACGCTGGATACGCTGCCCGCGCTGACCGACCCGCGCAAATACCTGGGCCCGGCCCGCGACGCCGTAGCGACCACCGTTCACGGCATCCTCACCATGATCGCTCGCTGAACGCCACCGACCAGCGGCCCTGACAGGTTGACCCGAGAGTGTCCCACTCGATGTGATCGCTTCGGCGTCCCACTCAGCTGGTCGACTGACGTGGAGGCCGGTCGCCCCGCGCCGTAAGTGAGCAGACGGTGCGTCGGCTGGAGCGGGTCGTGGTGGCGCTGCCGCGCGAGCTGACCGCGTACAGCACCTGGACCGGCCGCCCGCAGGCCGTGCGTGCGCGGTGTCGCCGCCGAGGGGGAGATGGCGAGCGCGCGCCATGCGGCGACGATGATCGCCGGGTTCGGCGGGCTGTATCCGATGTAAGGCCTCGGAATGCCCGGCAACCCCGCTCTCGCACGCCTGCGGGGGCTGTTGACGGAGTCCGGCTTCTCCCTGTTCGAGGCCCGATTGGCCCCCTCATGATCGACCCGTCGGGTGTCGTGCAGGCGCTGGTCCTGTGCCTCACCCCTAAATAGGCCGCTCGCGCCGCCTGGCTGGAGTCGGTGCTCGGCGAAAGCAGGCCGCCACCGGGCAGGGGCTGCTGCGGCTGCCCGGCGGCTAGCAGGAAGGGTCCCAGGCGTTCCTCTGGTCCGCACAATCATCCAAACACACCGCCCAGGCCGGTCGCTGCGCAGCTCCTCATGCGAACTCCGCCCGCACCCACGGGGAGCACGGAAGATTCGTGTGAGTGCCCGTGCCTGCGTGACGTCAGTGCTGTGCAGCGAAGACGTCTTCGATCTCCTTGAGCACGAGGTCGGGACGGTCTGTCGGCACTTCGTGGGAAGTGCCCTTAGCGGTGACAAGTGATCGGTTGGGTGCCGCGTGGGCGAACGAAGCGGCGGCCTGACGCCATCGCCGGGCGTCCTCGGGGGATCCTTCGAACGGGGTCTTCTCCGAAATCATCACCCTTGCCGGCACCGAGTCCGGCCATACCACCTTGTGAAATGCCCTGTGGGCCGCAGCGAAGCCCTCTGACGTGGAGATGAGCTGCCGGTTCGCCGGCTTCTCGGGGTCTTTCTTGGCCGCGTCAACCTCCGGCTGGACCGCAGCCACAAGGCGAGGGATCTCCTCGTCTGTGAAGAACGGCGGGAGATTGGCGTCGACCAGGAGCGCGCCCGAGAGCATTTTTGGGTGGTCCTGTGCCAAATAGTTGGCTATCTCACCGGCCTGGGAGTGGGATACCAGGGTCACGTCCCTGGTGACACCCAATTGCCCAAGCCCCGCCTCGAGGTCACTGACAGCGCCCTCGACCTTCCACGGGCCGGGCACTACGTCGCTTTTGCCGAGTCCGGCCCGGTCGTAGGTGATGACGGTAGCGCCAGTGGCCGCGTGAAGCCTGGGGACTATTTCCTTCCACTGCGAGGAATACTCGCCGCCGCCCGAATCCAGGACGATGGTTGAGCTGCTGCCTTCCGTAACATAAAAGGCCAGCCGATGGCCTCCATTGTCGATCATGTGTAGCTTCGTTCGTGCCGCCTGGCTGCTGGTCTCCGGCGACGCGGAAATGGTGACATTTTGCGAGGTCGACGGCTGGGCAGCAGAGTCGTCGTCGTCACAGGCCGCGACAGCGCCGACACCCACGACCACCAGTGCGAGGGCAGACAGGGCCCGGCTAACAGACCGTCGGTTGGGCGAGATGGAGGGCATGGCTGATCCTTTGAACGGGGGCTGATGCGGAATCCGTGATGGCCATCCTTCGCCGAATCGGCTATTCGCAGAATCCGGCTAGCGCGCATGCGTGTGGTGCAGCTGGATCGCATGTGCATGGTGGAGATAACCCCCGCAGGCGATAACAGGTGGCCGCACTCACGAGTACCTCTTTGCGCCGCTTCATCACCAGTGAGTGCGGCATGAGAGTCTCCTGGTATGAGCTACGACCTGGCTGTCTGGGAAGGCGAACGGCCGACGGATGACAAGACCGCTGGCCGGGTCTTCAACGACCTGTACGACCGCTATCTCGACGGTGAGCCCCAGGAGCCTGCGTCCGAACGCATCGAGGCCTACGTCGCCGTGCTTCTTGAGCGGTGGTGCGACATCATCGAGGACGAGGAAGAGACCTCGCCCTGGTCGGTCGGGCCATTGATCGACAGTGCAAGCGGTCCACTCATCCCCTTCGGGTTGAGCTGGCACATGGCCGAGGAAGCGTCGGCCTACGCGGCAACCCTGGCGGCCTCGATGAGGCTGGTCTGTTTCGGCTTGCAGCAGGACCGGCTCAGGGCCTGAGCAGGGCTACCAACCGGCGATGGCGGATGCCACGCCCGCCGGCCCATCGGCGCAGGTGCTCAGTCCTAGCCCTTGTCTGCGTGCAGTTTCGCCGGACGCCGGCGTCGCGGCCCGCGGCGCGATCGGATGGGCGGGATGCCGCGCACGGTCGGCTCCAGACCCTGACTGTCGTGTAGGTTCGCCCCGGAGATGCCCGGGGACAACGGCAGTCCGTTCCGGTCGGTGATCAGGTGGATTTTCGATCCAGCCTTGCCGCGTTCGGTAGGATCCAGTCCCGCCAGTAGCCCCCGTTTGCGGCCCGCACACTGACGGAGCCGATCGCACACGGAGCCGCGTTCTGGATGCCTGTCCGTCGACCATGAGGACAGGCCGGAGCTCGAGTTGTCGACCGCTCCTCGACATGGCAGGGAGGCCGGTGGCTTCCTGCGTGCAGCCAAGCCGAAGCGCGACAAGCCTCCTGCTCGCTCTCTCCGATGTCTGCGCACGCGACTGACACTGGCAGAGTGTCCGTCGCCGCTTTCACGCCGTCCAGCAGTACAGGCGGCGATCCTGCTCCCGGAGGCCCTGAGCAAGCCGTGCCCGATCGCCCAGGAGCTGAGTCGCTATCTCCTGCTCAAACACTTCGCCATCCGCCATCCGCTCCAGGACCCACAGCCGGCTGACCTCTACCAGCCGGGACTGGCCGGCGGCAGCAAGCGCATCCTGAAGGGCTTCAGAGACGGCGAGGACCATAGGACCTCGCCATCATCCGGATCCGCGACAACTCCGGGCTCATCAGAAGCAATGACTTCGTCGAAGCCCCGACCGGTGAAGATTCACTCCCACTCGAGCAGCGCCTCTTCGACATCGAAGTTGCCGTACTACAGAGACTCGAACGACCCGTCGGGTCCGCCGACCACGACCGCGGCGGCAGCTTCGTGAGTCGGTGCCACGAAGAACTTGATGATGCTGCTCACCGGGGCAGGGTGCCCGCTCGGCCGGCTCCGGTCCACTCGGCTGGGGTGTCAACGTCGCGCAGGGCGATTCGGGCATTCGCACTCCGGACCTGGCGGGGCAGGGTCACACTGTCGACCAGCCAGCCCAGTCCGCAGATACCGAGGGTGAACAGATGCACGAGGCCCCACTTCTTCCTGCCGAGATAAAAGTGGTGGATGCCGAAGACGCCGAGGAAGAACCACCAGAGGTAGGCAGCGAGGACCGACTTCGGTGTGCGCGCTGTGCTGGTCTGCTGTGGCTGGAGGCCGGGCAGAACGGCCCGATGCTGAGGCGACGGCTCGGGCTGCGCAGGCACCACCCCTGATCGAATTGCGGTCGTCGCCACATTGCGATGGGGAGCCGCCGTCCGCTCTGCCTCAATAGGTCCACCAGGGACGGGAGCAGCGGGTGTGGAGCCGGCCGGGATCGGCTGGCGAGAGGGTGCGCCCTCGATGGACACCCTGGGCAGGATCCGCTCCAGCCAGGCGGGGAGCCACCAGTTGGCTCGTCCCAGGAGGTGCATGAGTGCCGGGACCAGCACGGTGCGCAAGATGAACGCGTCGATGGTCACCGCTGCGGCCAGTCCGACGCCATATTCGGCGATGACCCGCTGGCCGCCGAAAACGAAGGCAGTGAAGACACAGATCATGATCAGGGCGGCTGCGTTGATCAGGCGGCCGGTCTCGGCCTGGCCGATGCGAATGGCCCGGTGGCTGTCCCGGGTGTGCTCCCACTCCTCGTGGATGCGGCTGACGAGGAAGACCTGGTAGTCCATCGACAGACCGAACAGGATAGCCAGCATGATCACCGGAAGCTCGGCCGCCACCGGCCCGGCCTTCCCGAGGCCCAGCAGTTCGCAACCCCACCCCCACTGGAATACGGCGACCACCACTCCGAACGACCCACCCGAGGCAAGCAGATTCATCACAGCAGCGGTCAGCGGCACGACGATACTGCGGAAGGCGACCATCAGCAGCAGGCAGCCTAGTCCGACGATCACTCCGAGGAAGACTGGCAGCTTGCTCGCCAGCACGTCGGCGAGGTCAGCGGAGACCGCCGTCCTGCCACCGACGTAGACCGTCAGGCCGTTCCCCTGTTCCGCAGCGGGGACGACATCCTTGCGCAGGTGACTGATCAGGGTGCTGGTGGCTTTGTCCTGTGGTGCGCTGGTCGGCACCACGTCAATGATGGATAGCCCTTTCGCTGTGGTGACCGGTCGCGCCGTTGCCGAGGCAACTCCGCGGGTGCTGCGGACGGTCGCGACCAGTTTCTCCAGAGCGGCGGCGTCGTTGGGCGCGGCTTGCTGCGCGACCAGGACCAGGGGGCCGTTCGAGCCGGGCCCGAATCCCTGGGCGAGCAGGTCGTAGGCGGCTCGGGTGGTGGTGCCCCTCGGATCGTTTCCGGCGTCCAGCGTCCCCAGGCGCATCGACAGTGTGGGCAGTGAGAGGACGGTGACGGCGAGGAGTGCTACTACGGTGAACAGTGTTTTGTGGTGCTCGACCCGCTCGGCCCAGCGGCCCTTGGACTGCGGTCTTGCCTGTCCGTACGTGTTCAGGGTCGGGTGAGCGGTGCCCGGCTCCCGGCTGGGCATGGCCCGCCGCTGCCGTCGGCTGAGGAGCCTGTTCCCGAAGATGCCGAGCAGTGCCGGCAGCAGGGTCACTGCCGCGGTCACAGTGAACAGGACGGCCGTCGCAGCGCTGATTCCCATCGAGGAAGCGGGACCGATTCGCAGGACAAGCAGGCCGAGGAGAGCGGTGACGACGGTAAGGCCGGCGAAGAGAACCGCCCGGCCGGAGGTGTCCAGCGCCCGTACCGCCGCCGGCTCAGGGGCCAGACCGCTCTGCAGGCCGGTCCGGTAGCGGGTGACGATGAACAGGGCGTAGTCGATTCCGACTCCGAGCCCGACGAGGGCCGCCACCGTCGGGTCGTCGCTCCCTACCGTGATCACGTGCGAGGCGAGACCGACGGTGATCAGTCCTGCACCGAGCGCAGCGACCGCGACGAGCAGGGGCAGGGCCATGCCCAGCAGCGAACCGAAGGCGACGAAAAGGATGATGCCCGCTGCGACCAGCCCGATCGCCTCGGTGCTTTTCGCCTTGCCCTGGGCCACGGTGCCGATCGCCTCGCCGCCGAGCTCCACCTGAAGAGTCTTGTCCCGGGCTGCCTGAGCGGTATCGATGACCCGAGTGACATCGGCAGCTGATACCCGGTCAGCCTGCGAGTCGAACGTCACCGTCGCATAGGCCGTCTTTCCGTCCCTGCTCACCCGAGCCACTCCTGCAGGACCGTACATGCTGGTCACCGAAGCGACCGAAGGCAGTTTCGCCACTCGGTGCAGCATCGGAATCACCTTCCTCCGCACGGCGGCGTCCCGGACCGACCGATCGCCACGCACGTGCACCACTATCTGGTCGCTGTCCCCGGACTGCTTGGATTCAGACGCCTCGAGTCGCGCCAGTGCCTTCGACGACTCGGCTCCCGGCAAGCTGAACGCGTCAGAGTAGGCGGCGCTGTGCGACACATACGGCACCGCGAGCGCAACCAGCACGGCGGCCCACATCCCGATGACGCGGAAGGGGTGCCGGAAGCACCATCTGGCCAGTACGGACATGGCTGAACAACTTTCTTTTCAGGAGCGATAGTTGAAAAGAGGGCGGACGGCACACCGGCTGGCGTGCCAGCGTCCTTCCATTGACATCGAGGCCGGTGACCGGGGATGTGGTCTTCAGATAGAGCGGTTCAGCAATCTGCTCCTGGATCAGCTCCCCCAAGCCGTACCCAGTCACCTTCCAGGCCCATCTGCCTTGCACGCCGCGAGTAGGGAGTGTTCCGGGCCGCGACGGTGGACTCCCGCACGTAGGTCCTGGATCTGCGGCGCATCCCGAGGCGGCACTCACGTGGGGCTGCCGCACCAGGCGTTTCCGACCGGTCCAGCCTCCCGGACCTGAGAGCGAAGGACACGGGGGCTGGAACCATGTGATGGTGGAGGAAACCCCACTGCGTGGACACGGGCGAGCCGATCATCATCGATCTCTGACCAGAGATCGCGCCTGGCGTCGGTAGGCCGGCTGATCGACGCGGCGATGCATGATGATGGAGCGTGATGACTTACTCGAGTGGGCGGAACTCCTCCAGTGGCCGCCCACGGCCGGAGAAGCGCTCCGCAGGCGGAGCAGGTCTACGAGCCGGGCTCACTCTGCGGATAGGCCTGCTGGGCTGGTCGCTGTTGCTACTTCTCGGGGCACTACTTGGCTTCGGCCTGCTCACGCTGTGGACGACCTCGCTGACAGTGGTCGCGCTCGGGGTCGGTGTACCACTGGTGCTTGTCTCGACCGCACTGGTGCGCTGGCTCGCCGACCTGCACCGGCAGTGGGCTGCCGACCAGCTGAGCGAACCGGTGGCACGGCCATACCTGTCTACACCCGACGCCGGCTGGTTCGAGCGCCTATGGACGATCCTGCGCGACCCGGCGACCTGGCGGGACTGGGCCTGGCTGGCCACCAATTCGATCACAGGTTGGTTCACCTATGGACTGTCGTTCCTGCTCTTTCTGTGCGGTGTCTTCTACCTGAGCTATCCGCTGGTGTACGCGCTGACCCCGCCACAGGTGTTCCGCACGCCGTTGGGCAACGGATTCCGCCTGCACAGCGTCCCGGAATCATTCGCTCTGGTTCCGCTCGGCCCGTTGTTCCTCCTGCTCTGGTACGCCAGCGCCCCTCGTTTGGCGAAACTCAACGCCGTGATGATCCAGTCCCTGCTGGCGCCCACCGCGCAGGCACAACTTCGCGCCCGCATCGCTCAGCTCGCTGCTTCACGGGCTGACACGGTCGATACACAAGCGGGCGAACTACGCCGCATCGAACGAGACCTGCACGATGGCGCGCAGGCCAGGCTCGTCTCGCTGGGCATGAGTCTGGGCCTGGCCGAACAACTTCTGCCTGACGACCCCCAGGCCGTACAGCAGCTGTTGTCGGAAGCCCGCGCAGCAACCTCCAGCGCTCTGGCCGAACTGCGAGACCTGGTCCAGGGTATTCATCCGCCAGTGCTCGCGGATCGCGGCCTGGACGGGGCTCTGAAGGCTCTGGCCCTTGCCAATCCGATCCCTACGTCGGTAGTCACCCGCCTGCCCGGGCGTTTGCCCGCGCCGGTCGAGTCCGCGGCCTACTTCGCCGTCGCCGAGGTTTTGACGAACGCCATCAAGCACGCCCATGCCCAGCACATCGAGATCACTGTGGAGTTCACCGCCCATCCGAGTACCACGGCGGGACTGCTGGCGATGCGGGTGTCCGACGACGGGCAGGGAGGCGCCAGCCTCGACGGCGGCAGCGGCCTGCGGGGCGTCGTACGCCGCCTGGGAGCCTTCGACGGCACCCTGATCATCGACAGTCCGCCAGGTGGGCCCACCAAGATATGGATGTCACTGCCGTGCGCATCGTCATAGCCGAAGACCTCGCGCTGCTACGGGAAGGCCTGATGAGGATCTTCCAGGCCAACGACTTCGAAGTCGTCGACGCAGTCGACAACGGACCCTCGCTGATCCGGGCGCTGACGACCCTGCGACCGGACGTAGCAGTCGTCGATGTGCGGCTGCCCCCGACCTTCACCGACGAAGGCTTGCGGGCCGTGATCGACGTACGGAAACAGATTCCCGGACTGCCCATCGTTGTGCTCTCGCAATACGTCGAGCAGCTGTACGCCAGGGAACTGATGTCGGACCGGGCCGGCGCAGTGGGCTACCTGCTCAAGGATCGCGTGCTGGACGTCGGCCAGTTCGTCGCCAACGTCCGGCAGGTGGCGGCCGGCAGCACGGTCATGGATCCCAACGTGGTCAGCGCCCTCCTCACGCACCGCTCGGCAGATCCTCATCTGCAGGAGTTGACACCGCGTGAGCACGAAGTGCTCTCCTTGATGGCGCAGGGACGCTCCAATGCGGCCATCGCCAGCCGGATGTTCGTCAGCGAGAAAACCGTCAGTAAGCACACATACAACATCTTCATGAAACTCGGACTCGAACAGTCCGAGGATGACAATCGTCGGATCCTTGCAGTACTTGCCTACCTGGAAGGCTGACTCGCCTCCCGGATCGAATTCCTGCGCTCCGTTGATCTAGGGCGTGTGTCGAAAGTGCCCTAAGTTGCTCGAGTGCGTGAGCGGGGGCGGAGTTATCGATATGTCGGACCGGTCGAGCTGGCGCCCTTTCCGGCCGGACGGCCGGTAGAGGGCGCGGCGCACCGGCAGCTCGCCGCCGGGGAAATGGTCGTGAGCCGTTGCCGGAGCAATCCCTGGCGCGGTTAGTGGCCAACGGCGAGCCGGGATACCTGTAGGTCCCGTTCACGTCCCTTCTTTGTGTCAGCCGTTGTTAGTGACTGATTTCAGACAGGCTCCAGCGCACACCCGTCTCCGCCGAGCCGATGGACTCCGGGGCTGCGAAACAGTTGTCGTGGTGGGTGGCGGGCCGTCAGAGGGAAACCGAGTCGGATCACGACGTGCTGTGCCTCACCGGACTACGCGTCCGGGGGTGAGGACCTAGGGTTGGGGTGTGGACTGCGACAGTGGGCAGCCGGACGAATCATTTGCCGGGGACGCGCGGAGCGGGGTGTCGCCCCGGACGGGCGCGGTGCTGTGGTGGGGGTCGGCCGGCCTGGTACTCGCTGTCCTCGGTACCTCGGCATTCGTCGCCGGCACGGAGCACGGCCGACGACTGCCTGTGGCCTTGGTGCTCATCCTTGCGCAGGCGTGCGCCCTGAGGTGGCAGGAACGCGCTGTGGTTGTCGTACTGGTCGTGAACGCGGTGACGGGGCTCATGGTGTGGGCGTTGCTGCCCGCGGTGTCCTTGACGGGGGCGTTGCTTGCGGCGCAGGTCGGGTTGTGCGTGCTGTCGGCCACCAGGTCAAGACGCGTCTCAATACGGGGGCTCGCGTTCATGTGCCTGCCGGCGCCGCTGGCGTTCGCGGCCGGCGACGGCTCGGGACTGACGGTCTATCTGCTGGCGGTTGTGCTGGCGTGGACCGCGGGGCAGTGGCGCAGGGCGCAGCAGGATCGGACGAGGGCGGAGATGCGCCGGGCTGTCGTGGAGGAGCGTGCGCGGATCGCGCGTGAGGTGCACGACGTCGTCGCGCACACCTTGTCGGTGATGGTCATTCAGGCAGGTGCTGCCGACGATGTGTTCGCCCAGCGGCCCGAGCAAGCACGTAAGGCGCTGCGGGCTATCGAGACGAGCGCCCGCTCGGCGCTGGGCGAGCTCCGGCTGCTGCTGCGTGCGTTCCATCTAGACGTGGAGGAGGACGGGTTCGGAGGGCCGCGTCAACCGGGGCCTTCGCTCGCACGCCTGGACGAGTTGGCCGATACGCTGCGCGCGACCGGAATGGCCGTACACATGTGCCGCGAGGGCACTACCCACGGCCTGCCGGCCGCGGTCGATCTGGCGGCGTACCGGATCGTCCAGGAAGCCCTCACCAACACGTTGCGCCACGCGGTGGGCGCCGACGAGGTGAACGTACGCGTGATTGCTGATGGAGCCTGCGTGAAAGTATCGGTGATCGACAACGGGCGTGCTGTGCACGGCAGATTGGCCGTGGAAGGCGCGGGGCGCGGTCTGGTGGGGATGAGGGAGCGCGCCCGGCTCGTGGGAGGCAGCCTGCACGCCGGTGCACTGCCCGAAGGCGGGTTCGAGGTGGCCGCGCGACTGCCGGTGGAACGAACGTCATGACCCTGCGCGTGGTGGTAGCCGACGACCAGGCCCTGGTCCGTACCGGATTCCGCATGATCATCGACGCCAGGGACGACCTGGAGGTGGTCGGTGAGGCATCCGATGGTCAGGAGGCGGTGCGGTTGACTCGCGAACTGGCGCCCGACGTGGTGCTGATGGACGTACGGATGCCCGTCCTGGACGGGATCGAGGCGACCCGGCAGATCGCGGCGTGCGGCAGTCGGGCCAGGGTGCTCGTGCTGACCACCTGGGACGTCGATGCGCACGTGGTCGCCTCCCTGCGGGCCGGGGCGAGCGGCTTCCTGTTGAAGGACATGCGCCCTGGTGAACTGGTCGACGCGATCCGCGTCACCGCCCGGGGCGACGCACTGCTTGCGCCCGCTGTGCTGAGCCGGGTCCTCGACCGGTTCCTGCGTGCCACGCCCGCCCCTGTGCCGCTGCCCTCCGTCGCAGACCTCTCCGGCCGCGAGCGTGAGGTCCTCACCCTGATCGGGCAGGCGCTGTCGAACGGGGAGATCGCTGGTCGGCTGTGCCTGTCGGAGGCCACCGTCAAGAACCATGTCACCGCGGTACTGCGCAAGCTCGGCCTGCGTGACCGCGTCCAGGCCGTCGTCGCCGCGTACGACCACGGCCTCGTACGTCCCCACCGCCCTTGAAGGCGCCTCCTCCTCAAGGAGGAGGTCGGGCCGCGATCCTCCCGTGTTCCTAGTGACAGTCCGTTCCCCCGGCCGATCCGTGCCGGGGCGGATGGCCCTAGCGTCGAAGTGTGACCGACGACCTGCCCAGCCTCGTATATGTGCTCGCCTACGACGACTCGGCCCAAGGCCCTTATGACCGTGCCCGGACGGAACTGCTGGTCCGTGCTGCCGTCCTGATCGACCTCGCGTTGCGTGGCCGGCTGAGGGAGGACGGCGGGACCGTCATCGTGTCCGGCACGCAACCCACCGGCAGTCCTGTCCTGGACGCCGCTCTGCGCGACGCCGCCGGGCACGGGTGGAAACAACTCCTGCGCCACCGTCGCGGGCGGACCCTGAGCGAGGTGGAGGATCGGCTCGCTGGTGCGGGACTCCTCACTGTGAAGGAGCCCCGCACGCGCTTCGGCTCACGGCAACTGATCTTGACGGACCGCGCCGTGCCTGCGGCACTCCGCGTCCGCGTGTCCGCGGTGCTGCACGGAGAGGGTTGCGTGCGGGAGATCCCCGCCGCCGACGCTGCACTGCTGGCGCTGGCAGCGGCGGGCGGTATCCGCTCGATCGTCTCCCGGCAGGACCAGAAGACGTTCCGGGCCCGTATCGACGCCTGCACAGGGCGTCTCGCCACCCTCGCGCCCGGCCTGGAGAAAGCTGTACGGGCCCTGCCGATGACCATGATCGCCGCGCAGGGCGGCATGGGCGGCAGCTGACCGATTGGGAAGATTATGAGCAGACACCGCCTTCTGAGCGCCCTGTGCTGCGCGTTGCTCTCCGTGCTCGCGACGGCCTGGCCCGCAGGCGCAGTGCCGCCTAGGGAGCCCGCCCGGCAAGACGCCGAAACGACGGTGGGCACCCACGACGGTCTGGTGCGGGGTGCCGCCCACGACGGCTACCGTACCTTCGAGGGCATCCCTTATGCGTCGCCCCCAGTCAGCAGGATGCGCTGGGCGCCGCCCCGCCGGGCGGCGCCCTGGCTCGGGATACGAGATGCGACCCGGCCGGCGAGCACCTGCCCGCAGCCAGCCGGCGAGGTACCGGGCGGCAGCACCGACGAAGACTGTCTCTACCTGAACGTCACGACACCCGACGGCTCAGGACCGACACGTCCCCGGCCGGTGATCGTATGGCTTCACGGCGGCGGCTTCACCACCGGGGCGGGAAGCTCGTATGACGGTCACCGCCTGGCCACTCGCGGCGACGTCGTGGTCGTCACCGTCAACTACCGCCTCGGGGCGCTCGGTTTCCTCGCGCACAGCAAACTGCCCGGCTCCGGCACCCTCGGCCTCGCCGACCAGCAGGCGGCACTTCGCTGGGTACGCGAGGAGATCGGCGCCTTCGGCGGTGATCCGCACAACGTGACACTGGCCGGAGAGTCGGCGGGCGGCTACAGCGTCTGCGCCCAGCTCGCCTCACCCGCCGCCATCGGGCTGTTCGACCGGGCAATCATCGAGAGCGGTCCCTGCACAGGCCGCCAGGACAGGCCGTTCGCGCCATCCTCCCTCCCGCTGCGGGCTGCTCGCATCGACGGCTCGGAGTTCACGGCGAAGGTCGGCTGCGGCTCCGCCCCCGACGCCCTGACGTGCCTGCGGCGCCTACCCGTCTCCCGTCTACTCGAGGCCCAGGACACCGATCAACCGCCGGCTCACGACACCCCGTTGCTTCCCAATGATCCGGCGACGGCCATCGCGACAGGCCGCCTCCTCCAGGTTCCCGTACTCATCGGCAACAACCACGACGAGGGCAACGGCTGGGCAGCCGGAATCGTCCAGGCCGGCCATCCCGTGACCCCCGACACCTGGCCCGAGATCGTGGCCGCCTTCTTCCCCTTCCCTGGACAGGCGAAGGCGATCGTCCGTGAGTACCCGGTGCACCGCACCGACGGCGGTCCGGTGTTGGGAGCGGTCATCGGCGACGCGAACTTCGCGTGCCCTACGGCATCCACCGCCGGCCTGCTCGACGCCGAAGTCCCCGTCTGGCGCTACGAGTTCGCCGACGAGCACGCTCCACCACTCACCTCGGGCACACCACAGTTCCCCCTCGGCGCACCCCACGCCAGTGAACTGCCCTACCTCTTCGATCTCGGCGGCCGCACCCGCACCCTGACCGCGGCCCAGCACCGGCTGGCCGACACCATGATCGACTATTGGACCCGTTTCGCCCGTACTGGCAATCCGAACGCCCCGTCCTTGCCGCATTGGTCCCGCCAGACGGTGCTGTCCCTGGCACCCGACCACATCGTTCCCACTGACACGGCGAAGTCCCGCCACCACTGCGCGTTCTGGGACACCCTCGGGTGACCCCGAAGGCGATGGCCGTGAGGGTCGGTCAACTCGGCCGGCAGACCGTCAGGATCTGTCCGACTAGATGTGCGGTCCAACGACGAGGAAGTCTGCGGGCCACGGAAAACACATCGCCGCACCAATGAGGAACCCACCACACGAACCCTGAGGGGACAGCCATGAACGAAACCGTCGTCAGGCGGCTGACGGGCCTCGCAAGCATCGTCACTGCGGCCGCCTTCATCGTCGAAGTACCCCTGTACTTCGTCTACTCCGGTCCGCCACCGGACTCGAACGTCCTCGCCAGGCTACTGATCGGCATCCTCGCGCTGGCGTTTCTAATCGTCTTCGTCACGGCCTTCCGTGAACTGGTCAAACAGGTGAACCCCGCCTACGAATGGATCGGCACGATGGCCTTCGCCACCGGACTGGTCTACTCGACGATCACACTGGTCTCCAGCGGGTTGGAAGCAGGTGCGGTCATCGCCGCCGACCATCCGATCGACCCGACCGTCACGGTCAGCGGCACATACGTCCTCTACGGAGCGATAAGCCGCCTCATGATCGCTCTCTTCCTGACCGCCGTGGGCTTTGCCATCTCCCGTACGAACCTGTTGCCGCCCTGGACCGGCCGATCTGCCATCGCTCTGGCGGCGGTCAACCTGCTCTTCGTGCCGTCTCTGTTCTTCGGTAACACCCCCGCACACTTCTACGCGGCGAACGGCTGGGGCACTACCGCTCTGATGGGCGCGATTTTCAGCTTCTGGATGCTCGCCCTGGGTACCTCCATGTATCACAGCGCCACGCATCCCAGAGGCGCGCCCATGGGTCATCAGACGGCGGTGCGTCCGGCGTCCACCGGAAAAGGTACGCCCTGAACGAAGCTTGCGGCGTCGCCGGCGAGGTAGAGGACGGCAGATGCGATTTCCTCGGGCGTGGAAGTGCGGGCAGTGGGTGGTCGCGCGGGGCGAACGGGTACGGTCGCCGATGCGCGAAGGAGATCGGCGTTACCGCCGACTCCGTCAACCGCTACGGGCGCGGCGCCCGCAAGCCCGCCCGCCCGCCCCGACGTCACGTAGCCGGCGGTCCGGACGACGAACAGCCCGCCGAGCCCCTGGGCGAAGATGATTTCGGCGGCCGAGGAGGAGTCCGAAAAGCCTGGCGCCACGCCGAAAGGCGCCTGGCCCGCGGCGAGTTCACCGAGCCGAACGGCGCCCTGGCTCGGATGCAGCGAAGCGCCGCTCACGAACGACTGGTTGCCGTCGAGGAGCGCAGTGGAAGCTTGCGCCGGGGACTGTCGGACAAAGCGTGCTGGATGGCGTCTTCGGTGGTCTCGCTCTAGGGTCCGGTTCTCCTTGCTGGACTGAAGATTCTCGGGCACCTGGTGAGGTGGGTGCGGTCCTGAGCGGATGGCACCGCTCTCATCCGACGGGCTGGCGATGGCCGCCTGGCCCTGGCCCAGGAGTGCGGCGACGTTCAGGAGCTCCGCTTGACTCCCGAGAGCATCAGTCGAACGTCGCCACCGTGGCGCGGGCCTGCCGGGCGAGATAGAGACCCCAACAGAAGTTGTTGATCATGTGACTTCGGCGGTCCGCGCAGAAGTCGTCTCCGACCCGTTCACTGATGCTGCAACCCCTCACCTGCGTACCGAAGTCTCTCCGCGGGGTCTCGCCGTTGAACCGCTTACCACGAGTTCGGTAGCGAGTTCGATGTGGTGGGACTCGACCTATTCGCCGTTGGCCAGCCGAAGGGCGGTGCGCAGGGCGGCACCGTCCATCTCCCGGAGTGGCTGGCGCACGGTGGTCAGTGGCGGCGAGGCCATCTGGGCGAGGCTTGTGTCGTCGAAGCCGACCACGCTCAGATCGTCGCGAACGCGAACGCGAAGGCCTCGGGCACGGGCACTTTCGATGACACCGACGGCGATCTCGTCGTTGCCTGCGAAGATCGCCGTCGGAGGTGGGGTGCCGCTGGTTTTCCGACGCCGTTGTGCTCCCAGGACGTACGGTCCGACCCGTGCGGCGCCAGGCTCCAGTGACGTCCACCGCCGAAGCCGGCTCATGCTGGGCGACGCTGAACCCCTCGCTCCCCGCTGCCACGCCGACTGCGACGACGTCGGCCCCTGGCCGCCGCGAGCTCAGCCGTCCGACCCGTACCGAGCTCCCAGGTCGGCGGTACGGGTCGGCGATCGTGTCCTGTGTTCAGGGCGCCGTCGTGGTCTCGACTCCCGTGCCCGTGGTCATTTTCAGTTCCGCGCGGGTGTGCAGGTGGCCCCGGCGCTTCGCCGTGCGCAGGAGCAGGACCGTGGGGACGGCGCAGATGATGATGGCGAAGATGCTCGCCTCGGGACCGAAATGACCGCCAGTGATGGCCGCCGGACCGGACAGTACGCCGTGGAGCAGGCCCGCCGGGGTTCCCTCGTTGCCGGAGACCGTAGTGCCGAAGATGCCGCTCTCGGCGAAGTTCCAGCCGAAGTGCAGGCCGATCGGCAGCCACAGGGTGCGGGTGGCGGCGTAGGCCGCGCCAAGCATCAAGCCAGCCTCCACCGCGATAGCCAGCGCACCCCAGACCGTGGCCCCGGAGTTGACCAGGTGCAGGCCGCCGAAGAGCACACCGGTGATAACCAACACATTGCGGGTTCCTACGAGTTGTTCGACCAGCCGGAAGACGATCCCGCGGAAGAGCAGTTCCTCGACGACGGCGACCCCCGCCATCGTCCCGAGCACGGCGATCGCCGCGCCGAACGAGACACCGCCCTTCGTGCCGTATCCGCCGAACACGGCGATCAACGCGATCGTCGCGGTGAACAGGACGAGTCCGAGAAGGGTGCCGTTCCGGAGTCCGGAGACGGCGGCCGTCGCGTCCAGTTCAGGGAGCGCGCGCTTCTCCACCGCCCGTACGACCACCGAGTAGACCTTCAGCGCGCCCACCGCCACGACGGCGCCGGCGATCACCGACAGGAACGGGTTGGTTCCCGCAACAGCCCGTATCCCGGCGGCCAGTGCCGTCACCACCAGGAACAGCACCACCATCAGCACCAGCCGTCCGCCTGTGGACATCGGCGGCCGCACGTTCTTGAACGGGGTGCGCGACCTGAGCGAACTCTGCGTCATTGCGTTTCCTCACCTGCGGCACTGCGGCCCGACTGCCGCTGTGTTGACGACAGGAACGCTACGAGTGAGTACCGGCGAGGCACGTCGCCCCCGGGTGGACAGTCGCGTGTAGCTCGCTCGGGGGACAGTCGCGTCCGCGGGGCAGAGGAAGGGGTCAGTCGTGGGCGGTGACCAGGCCCACCCGGTGGGCGAGGACGACCGCCTGAACGCGGTCGCGCAGGTCGAGCTTGGTCAGGATGCGCGACACGTACGTCTTGACCGTCTCGCGGCTGATGACCATCCGGTCGGCGATCTCGGCGTTCGACAGTCCCTCGGCGATGAGCTGCAGCACCTCCGTCTCCCGGGGCGCGAGAACCGAGAGCGCCTCGGTCGCGACGGTCCGGCGCGGGGTACGGATGCGGTCGGCGAACCGGCCGACGAGCTGCCTGGTGACGGCGGGCGCCAGCAGCGACTCGCCCGCTGCGATCGTCCGAATCCCGTGTACCAGATCACGCGGCGGCGCGTCCTTGAGCAAGAACCCACTGGCTCCGGCCCTCAGCGCCTCGTACACATACTCGTCGAGGTTGAAGGTGGTGACCACCAGGATCTTCACGGGATCGACGACGCCAGGTCCCGCCAACAATCGGGTCGCCTCGATGCCGTCCAGGACCGGCATCCGGATGTCCATCACCGCCACGTCCGGGCGCAGGCGCCGCGCGGACTCCACCGCCGTGCGGCCGTCCGCGGCCTCCCCCACGACCTCCAGGTCCGGCTGTGCGCCGAAGATGGTGACGTAACCGGTACGGACCAGTTCCTGGTCCTCACAGACCAAGACGCGTATCAGAGTATCGGCGGCAGTCATACGGGCTCTTGGGAGGGAATGCGGGCATGGACGACGAAACCGCCGTCCGGACGACTGCCCGACAGTAGGTCGCCGCCGAACACCCCGACCCGTTCACGCAGTCCGAGCAGCCCGTGTCCGCCGCCGCGGACGGGCGGTCCGGATCGGGATAGGGCAGCTACACAGGGCGTTCCGTCGGTAGTCACCTCGACCTCTATTTCCGCCTGTCCGTAACGGACTTGGACTGTCGTGCGATGCCCGGGGGCATGCTTGAGCGCGTTGGTCAGAGTCTCCTGCACCACGCGGTAGGCGGCCAGTTCCACGCCCGTGGCCATCGGGCGCCGCTCCCCCGTCTCGGTCAGCTCCACGGGCTGTCCCAGCGCTCGCGACTGCTCCACCAGGTCGCTCAGCTTTCCGAGGGCCGGTGTCCGGCCCCCCACGGTGTCGCCCGCGGGAGACGTATCGCCGGACGCCTTGAGCACACCGAGCAGAGACTGAAGATCTGTCAGAGCGTGCCGGCCCGAGTCGCTGATCGCTTCGAGCCCCACGGCCACCCGGTCCGGCGCGCCGGCGAGCAGGTACTGTGCAGCGTCCGCCTGTACGACCATCGCGGTGACGTGATGGGTCACTACATCATGCAACTCCCGCGCGATGCGTGCCCGTTCCTTCGCCATTGCCGCCTCCACGCCGAAACGTCGTTGCTCCTCCTCGGCCGCCCGCCGCGCCCGCACCGTCCGACCGACACCCCAACAGCACACCAGCACCAGGTAGATGAGGACGAAGTCGGTCGCCCGTTGCGGCGAGCCCCTGCCGTGCAGCCCGAGCGCGAACAGCACGTAGAGCCCGGTCGCCGCTGCCGCCGCCAAGCCGAGGCGTACGCCTCCCGCACGCCTCCCGTGAGCACCGAAGTTGTAGAGAGCGATGTACAGTCCCCAACTCGCCAACGTCTGCGGACAGCCCATCAGTTCGTGCACGCCGAACGCACTTGCTACCAGTGCCAGGCAGATTCCGGGCCACTGTCGCCGCAGCACCAGTGGCAGCCACAGCGCCATCGCCAGCAGGACTCCGGCCAGGTCGTAGGAACGCTGCGGCAGATCGCCGAACTCCGCGCCGATCCGGGCTGTCACGGGCACATACACCACAGGAGTGAGCAGCAACGTGAACGCCACGTCCCGCTTCCAGACGCTCAGCGCACCCCAGCGCGCCGCGCCGGCCCGCACGTTCTCGACGAGAGATGACGCCGTTGGCTTGGACACGCGCAGAGCCTAGTCGCACCGGGGACATCGGAGGATCGGGTCCGGACAAGACATATGTACGGGAGCGTCACCCCCCGGTACCGCGGACACGGCCTCCTTCCTTGGCCGGGTCATGACCCGGCTCGCGGTCGGCAGCGGCGTCGACTTCAATTCCGCGTCTGTGTCCGCGATCAGCCTGCCCTTGGAGTGGACGGAGCCCACGCCTCTGATGGCACCGGGCTCCGGCCACTTTCGCGTGGCCGCAGCAAGTTCCCCCTCGGTCCGCTCATGGGAACCTGTGCGCTCCGCTCGGTGCACCGTGCTGTTGGCGATGGTGCTGCGCACCGCACGAGGCGGCGACACCATGGTCAGCAGCGCGCGGACGCCGGCGACCGCGCGCGAATAACTCGTGCGCGTCGTCCCCGTCCGACTTTCAGCTCAGGCGCGGCTTCGGACCGGACCACGGTCACGATCCGCGTCCGGAGTCCAGGGGATCGACTACCGCCCGCCCCGGACACACAGCACCTTCCGCGGCAGACATCAGCGGCCCACGCGCCAAGGCAAGGGCCCTCTGCGCACCTTCGGATCAACCCTCCACTCCTGATCCGCTCACCGCACGGGCGCGGATGGTCCCGGCATGTCGTGACGGATGGACCTCTTCAACCGTGGATTGATTGAGCGATAAGGTCATACGTATGCCAACCGAGTCGCAGCCCTCGAACCGCCTGTTCCCGCCCCGTCTGCCCGCCGGCCGCTTGGGTGTCGCAGTCGTTGCCGAGCTCGTCGACCTCATCGTGACGGGTCAGCTGCAGGAAGGCGCATTGCTGCCGCCGGAGGGTCCGCTGAGCGAGCACTTCGGCGTGAGCCGCACAGTGCTGCGTGAATCGGTGAAGCGGCTCGAAGAGAAGGGCCTGGTGATCGTTTCCCAGGGGCGCGGCACCCAGGTGCGCGCACCTGGGTACTGGAACATGCTGGATCCGGTGGTGCTGTCCGCGTTGATCGACAACGACGCGACGCTCGGTGTCCTTGACGAACTGACGATCGTGCGGGCGAGCCTCGAGTCGGCGATGGCGGGCGCGGTTGCCGCGACTCGCGGTGCGGACGGACTGAGGAGACTGGAGCACGCGTTGACCACGATGCGTGAAAGCGAGTCCGAGACGGACTCCTTCCGACAGGCGGATGTGGTGTTCCACTACGCCCTCATGGAGATCTCCGGCAACCGGCTGGCGGAGAACATCGCCAAGCATCTGTACAAGCGAGCCGTGGAGTCCAGCCGCTACCAGGGCATCGACCCTCCGGATGCAGTCGCTCTGACGCTGGACGAACACGCGGCGATTGTGGATGCCATCTCGAGGAAGGACGTCGCCGCGGCCCAGAAGGCGATGCATGATCACATCCACATCTCGTGGGAGCGTCGGCGGCTGCCCGACCACGCGCCACGGGCGCGCGGCCGGGCAGCCGATCAGAAGAGCGGGTAGACGTCGGCGGCGTTGCCGCCGAATACACGTGCCCTTTCCGATACGGAGAGCCCGTCGAGCAGGGTTTCGGCAGCGGACTTCCAGAGCTGCGCTCCCTTGCCGAGTTCGACCAATGGCCACTCGGAGCCGTAGAGCAGACGCTCAGGGTCGAAGGCTCCCAGGGCGACCGTCACCGTCTCGGTGAGATCGGCTGCTCGCCATGATCCGCGGGCGAGACCCAACGTCAGTCCTGAGACCTTCGCGACGACGTTCGGTTGCCGCGCGAGATCCCGCAGCCGCATTGCCCAGCTGCTCCTGTCCTGCCCTGGCTCGGGCGGGCCGCCCAGGTGGTCGAGCACGAAGCGCAGTCCGCCGTGGCGCGCGGCCAGGCGAGTTGCCTGCGGGAGCTGCCACTCACGCACGACAGGTCGAAGCAGAGGCCCTCACACTCAAGTAAGGCGAGGGCCGCGCCGACCTCCTCGCGCATCATCCACTCCGGGTCCGGATCAATATGGGCCAGATGCCGCACCCCGACGACGGGGACAGCGGCGTTCTCGCCGATCTGGTCGAGTTGAAGTTCCACCTGCGCCGCGAGGTCGACCCACGCGACGAGGCCGACGATAGCCGATGAGTTCAGCCTGGCGAGCCGGATGCCCTCATCGAGGCTGTTGCTCGACTGCACGACCACGGCACCGTCGAGTCCGGTCGCGGCCAACATGTCGCTCGGAATACGCTCCCCGGCGATCCTGACCTGGCACGGGTCGGTCTGCGTCCACCGCTCCCGCGAAACCGGGTCAGCGGCGATCCGTCGCATGTCCGCCTCGTGGTCCTCGCCGAAGTATTCGTAGTAGGCGAACAGGATGTCTCCGAAGATGAAGATGCCGTAGTTGCCCATGTTGCATTCGGTGAGCTTTCGCTCGACGTCCGGCCACTCGGAGCGGTGCAGCGCCAGATATTCCTCACGCTTCTCGGGGCCGCACACCCACGACAAAGGCCCTGCGCTCAGGTCGACGGGTCACGAGAGTCCGCCTCCGCGGTACGACGGGTCACCCGTCACGTCCGGCTCGTCCACCAGCCGCAGGGCGGCCCGTTCGGGCCGGATGTGCGGTCCGGCCGCCGCGGGCCGGGATGTCGCGGCGCCCGCCGGTGACATCTGGGATTCGTCGATCACGATCCCGATGCCCGGGCGATCGCCCAGGACGATTCCTCCGTCGTCGAACTGCTGGTCGACCTCGAGGCCGACGGGAAAGCCGAGATCCTGGACTTCGAAGGCCAGGTGGTTCGGCACGGCGGCGGCGGCGTGTGCCACCGGGTTCGCGTGGTACGCGACGGGACTCACCGGCAGATCGTGGGCGTGCGCGAGCGTCGCGACGCGGAGGAAGTGGGTGATCCCCCACACGTTGCCGACCTGCACGATGTCGACCGCGTTGGCGTCCAGCAGGGGCCGGTACTGCTCGAGCCCGGTGAGGTTCTCGCCACTCGCTATCGCCGCGCGCACCTTCCCGCGCAGCGTGGCCATTCCGGCCGCGTCCCACCGACGCAGCGGTTCTTCCACCCAGGTGAGGTCCATGCGCTCCTCGATGGCCGCGACATAGCGAGCAGCCTGGGCGTGGTTCCACGACTCGTTGGCGTCGAACATGAGCGCCGGCCGGCGGGTGTTGCGGCTGAGGATGTCGTGCATGATCTCCAGTCGGGGCAGGTCGCGGTCGAGGTCGCGGCCGCCTTTCAGCTTGCCGGCCTTGAACCCGTGATCCGCGAAACGCCGGTAGAGGTCTGCGAGTTCGTCCTCGGTCAGGCCGTACTCGAGACCGGACGCATAACCGGGGACGAAGCGCTCCCGGGCACCGAGGGTCCGCCAGAGGGGTTCGTCGGCGGCCTTGGCCTTGATGTCCCAGAGGGCCATGTCGACGGCGCCGATGGTGCCGAAGGTGGATCCTGAGTGACCGGCCTTGAACACCCAGTCGAGCATCCGGTCGTAGAGCCCCGCGACCGACCGCGGGTCGTCTCCGTCGATCGCGGGGAAGACACGGGCGATGTCGGAGTGGGACCCGAGCCCCACTCCCTCGATTCCGGTGTCAGTCTCGATGATGAGCACAGGGACCGGAGTGACGTGGCCGGGCTGGACTCCGTTGACGTCCCCGGTGATTCTGCCCCAGTCGTGAACGGTGTTCAGACTGCGGTATCCGGTGATCTTCATCGGGAGTGGTTCTCCTTGCATGTGCGAGTGGTCATTCCTTGGTTCCCCCCGCTGTCATGCCCGCGACCAAGAATCGCTGGGAGAACAGGAAGACGAACAGGACGGGCAGGATCGACACGATCGTCCCCAACGCCAAAGTGGGCAGCTGAACGGAGCCGGATCCCGCGGAGCTGGGATTGAAGGCCGGGGTCGAGGCCAGCAGCGAGGTGAGCCCGACCTGGATCGGGTACCCGTCGCTCGATGGCAGCATCACAAACGGCAGGAAGAAGTTGTTCCAGTTCTGCACGAAGCTGAAGAACGCCACCAAGGCGACGATCGGGGCGGCCAGCGGAAGGGCGACCCGGGTGAAGACCTGCAACCCGTTGCAGCCGTCGATGCGCGCGGCGTCGAGGATGTCACGGGGGATGCTGGTCGAGAAGTAGATGTAGGTGAGATAGACGCCGAACGGGAAGAACGACATGGGCAGGATCACCGACAGCGGGCTCCCGATCAGATGGACGCTGTTCAGCTCGAGGAAGATTGGCAGTACCAGTGCGGTGTTGGGGATCAGCATGACGACGAGCGTCAGCACGAGCATCGCCTGCCGTAGCCTGAACTCCGTGAGCGCGAGCACGTAGCCAGCCGGGATGCTCACGAGGAGCGTGATCACCAAGGCACCGATCGCATACAGCGCGGAGTTCCCGATCCAGGTCGTCACCGCGCCGTCCTGGAAGTCGAACAGCTGATGCCAGTTGGCGACGAAGTCCGACCACGACCCGAATGAGAAGGGGTCGGCCACGACGAGTGACTTCGAGGACTTCGTGACCGCGAGGAGCAGCCAGACGATCGGGACGGCAAAGAACAGGACGAAGACGATGAGCAGGACGCCGGTGATGGACCGCCCGCTCCACCCGCTGAGGCTCTGCCCGCGGCGTCCGGCCGAGAGTGCTGCCATGGTCATTCCTTCTCGAAGAGGCCGCCGCGGGTCACGAACACCCAGGACAGCAGGAGTGCGACGACCAGCAGGATCAGCGAGATCGCGGCCGCGCCGTTGAAGTCGTTCTGCTGGAAGGCGTACTGGTAGGCCAGCTGGTTGAGCGAGTAGTCGTTGGGCACCACTGCGTTGCTGGCCTGGCTGAGCAGCTGTGGCTCCACGAACAGCTGGGTGCCGGCGGCGAGCGACATGACTCCCATGTACGCAACCCACTTGCGAAGCATCGGCAGTTGGATTCGCAGCGCGATCTGAACGGCGTTCGCACCGTCGATGCGGGCGGCCTCGATCACCTCGGTGCTGATGTTGGTGAGGGCGCCGTACATGATGAGGATCCATCCGCCGGCTCCGGTCCAGAACGCGATGATCGCGAAGATCGCTGGAAGGTGGCTGGGCTGGATCACTTGTACGAAGCTCTCAAACCCCATAGTCCTGAGCAGAGCGCTGACCGGGCTCGCGGTCGGGTCGAGGACGAAGAGCCACAGCAGCACGCTGGACGCACCGGCGAGTGCGCCGGGCAGGTAGTAGACGAAGCGCAGGGTCGTGCTCATCCACCGGACACTGACGGCGTGCACCACCAGCGCCAGGCCGACGACGAAGACGAGCAGTCCGAGGAACCAGATGAGGAGGTAGGAGGCCACGTGGAACACGGCCGGCCAAAACCGGAAGTCGCCGACGACCTTGGTGAAGTTGTCGAACCCTGCGAAGCCACCCTCTGTGTTGGTGAACGCGAGTGTCACCGCATAGAGCGACGGGACGATCCCGAAGACGATGGCGAGCAACGCGTAGGGGGAGATGAAGAGATAGCCGATCGGGTTGCGAGTGAAGGCGCGACCGGCGAGCCGGCCGCCGCCCCGGCCTGACCGCCGATGCCCCGAGGCGTCCACGGCCGGCCGGCCACTCCGGGAAGCGACGGTCATGTCAGTTCACCTTGTATCCGTTGACCTTGGCCTGGTTCTCGATCGCCTTCTGCCAGGTCGGCAGCAGGTCCACGATCGATTTGCCGCCCGTGATCCCCGGGGTCACCGTCTTCGCCCATATCGCCTCCTGACTGAAGATGGGGTAATCCCAGCCGTCCCACACCTGCGACGCCGCGGTCACCACCGGCTGCAGCGGGGTGGCGTAGTACTTGCTCGCCTCCTTCTTGGCGATCCACTTCTGTGCGGCGGGTGCGTACGCCGGGTATCCCGGTGCGACATCGACCTGATAGCTGTCGACCGTAGTGACGAACTGGACGAATTTCTCGGCAGCCTTCAGGTTCTTCGAATGGCTGGATACGAACCAGGTTCCGCCACCCACGTTGCCCGTCGCAGGCTCGCTCTCGCCCTTCCACGGCAATGGCGCGGCGACGCCCAGCCGCCCAGCCGGCACGTTGAGCGAATCGGGGTTGTTGAAGATCGCGCCGGCGTACCAGGCCGGACCCGGCATCATCAGCACTTTGCCTGAGTACTTCTTCAGGAACTCGGGCGTGAAGACGCTGACCACCGGCGCGGTTCCGTTCTGGCGGAGGGTGTCGAGCATCGACGCCGCCCGCTTGCACTCGCTCGAATCGGTCTTGACGGTGACGGACTTGGGACCGGTCACGTCATTGGCCTGGCACCTGCTCCCCCACATGAACACCTCGGGCGTCCAGGCATCCCCGGCCGTCCCGATGATGTAGCCGGGGTGCTCCTTGGCGACCTTCTCCCCAAGCGCCTGGTACTCCTCCCATGTGGTCGGGAGGGTGTAGCCGAACTGCTCGAGCAGGGACTTGTCGTACCAGAGCACCGCCTGGGCGAGGTCGTTGCGCAGGCAGTAGACACGGCCGTCGACCGTGCAGGGGTTGAGCGAGCCTGCGGTGAAGTTGCTGAGCGTGTCCTTCGGGACCAGGCCCTTGTCCAACACGGCCGCGAACGCCTGCTTGCCGCCGCTCTTCTGGCCGGCCCATGCGGCGTCGTTGTTCTGGCTGGAGAAGACGACATCGGGCCAGCCACTGCCCGCGCGGTCGAAGAGCTGCATCTTCGTCCGGAAGGAGTTGGACCCGTTGGCCGATCCGTCATAGCTGACGACCTTGATCTTGGTGTCCGGGTTCTCCGCCTGGAACGTCTTCGCGGCCGCCTGGCGGTCGGCGTCCACCCAGACCGTGATCGCCGAGGAGGCTTCCTGTTTGGCTTCGGGAAACCCGTACGCCCCGTTCGCCGAACTGCCTTGACCGCCGCAACCGGCGAGGGCCATAAGCGCCGTCGCGACGCACATTACGGCGATGGTCGACGTAGTACGGCGCCAAAGCACCACAGAGTGGATTCCGACCATGGGATGTCCTTGTCTTGTCGACTTCGTTGACGACTCCGCGCCTGGACTTTAGGGCATACGTATGATGTTTGTCACGAGCTGGAGTGACAGCACCTTGGGCAGCATTTCCCTTGGGGGATGGCGAGTTGACGGTGGTCTCGTTCGTTTGATCCGCGTCGACCCCAGGTGGAGAAGCGGGGCCTCTTCGCAACCCGAGGTCGCGAAGCCGGCCGACATCCGGGAAGCCCTGTCGCCGCACCGCTCGGTCCAATGGGGTTGAATTCGGCGGCGGACGCACCAAGGCCGGAAGTTCGGCCGGGTATGCGGTCGTCGCTGTTACCGCCCGCAGCGGTGTCGTGTTCGACTGGGACGCGGACGGTGACGGATATCTGGACACCGACGCCCGCGCCAGCGTCGACAACTACCGCCCCATCTGGGTGGAGCTCACCCGATCGGGCACCTCGCTCAGTGCCTCGTACTCCTACGACGGCGCCAACTGTGTACCCGTCGGTCGGTCCGTGGCGTTGACCTCGGTGGCGGCGAAGCAGGACGCGGGGATCTTCTCCACGTCCCATGACGCCGCCCAGTCGGCGATCAAGCAGTTCGACTCTGGCTCCTTCACGGCTGCAATGATCCCGTAGGCGCCGCTCAGGATCGGTCGACGGCGGGCACGGTGGAATCTTCTGGAAGGCGTCGACAGACCGTCCCCTCGCATACCCCGGCTGAGGGCGCGACGGAGGGCCAGGGCACTGACCTGCCGTCTACCATCCGGCTGCACGGGGCGGGCATGAGCTCGCCCCGTCTGCCTCCGTGAGCCGTATGACGACCGTCCACCCCACAACCAACCACCCCACCGCCGCCCAGAGCGACGGTCACGCTCTGTCGCCTCGCGATCCGCCGGACACGGGCCAGTCGGAAGGGTTCGCGACATCAGGGACGCGGGCCGGGTGGGCGCCGCGGTCCGGCCACGTGCCGGCCCCGTGGCCGTGACCGCTATGCACCCGCGCGAGCCAGCGTCTCCAGAGGGCCGTCCAGGATCTCGGAGAAGGCGAGTTCGGCGGCTCCCACGAGTACCGCGTCGTCACCGAGTTCACCCGTCCGCAGCCGGAGGTTCTCGCGGGAGGCCGTGAGGACGATTCGGTTGATGCGGCTGCGGATCTGAGCTGCCGAGGCGAGAAACACCTCGCGAAGCGTCCCACCGAAGATGACCGTGCGCGGGTTGAGCACATTGACCAGGTTGGCGACGCCGACGCCGAGCCAGTCTCCGACATCGTGCAGGGCGGCGCGGGCAGTGATGTCTCCCCGGTCGGCCGCTTCGACGACGGCGTGCACGGCTTCCCGGCCGGTGGCCGACGGGTCGCGCCGCGCGGCCTCCAGCAGGGCCCGCTCTCCCGCCTCGGCTTCGAGGCAGCCGCGTGCCCCGCAGCCGCAGGACCTGCCATTGCGCGGGTTGATGACCATGTGCCCGATCTCGCCGCCGTATCCGCCGTCGCCGTACAGCAGTTGGCCACCGGTGATGACACCGCCACCGATGCCGATGTCGCCATGCAGGTACACCAGGTCTTGGCAGCCTGTTCCGGCACCGCGGAGGTGCTCCGCGAGCGCACCGAGACTGGCCTCGTTACCCACGGACACGGGAAGGCCGAGGCCCAGCCGGTCTGTGAGGTTCTTGCCGAACTCCTCGTCCTTCCAGCCGAGGTAGGGGACGGCGCGGACGAGGCCGTCGGGGCGGCGCACCATCCCGCGGACAGCGGCGGCCGCCCCGACGCAGTGGGTACCGTGCGGTGCTGTGCTCAGCATTTCCAGCGCGGAGCCGGCGAGGACCTCGGCCACCTTGTCGGCGTCGCGAGGGCCTGGGGGCATCAGGATCTCCCTGCGGTCGAGGAAGATGCCACCCAAGCCGATGCGGGCGGCGGCCAGCCGATCAACACCCACGTCGAACGCGAGGACGTACACGCGGTCGGACTCCGGCCGTACCACCAGAGACGGCCGGCCGGCCTTGCCGGTCTCACGGGGAAGTTCTTCGCGGACCAGGCCGACCGAGCCCAGCTCGCTCACCAGACCCAGGATCGTACTGCGATTGAGCCCCATGCGCTCCGCCAGGACGGCCCGCGACACGGATCCGCTGATGTGCACATGACGGAGGAGGGTGCCAAGGTTGTGCCGGCGAATCTCCTCCTGCGAGGGACCGGCTCTCATGGAACCCCAGACGTCATCGTTGTACGGCCCGGCGACGGGACAGCGCATCCACGCCTGCGGCCACCAGCAGAACCGAACCCGTGACAGCGTACTTGACGCCTGAGCTGTACCCCATCAGGCCCATGCCGTTCTGGATGACTGCGACCACCATGCCGCCGAGCACGGCATCCCTGACTCTGCCGCGCCCGCCGAACAGGCTCGTCCCGCCGATCACGGCGGCGCCGACCGCCAGCAGCAGCACATTGCTGCCACCGGTGTTGGGGTCGACCGAGTTGCCCCGGGACGCGGCGATGATGCCGCCGACCGCGGCCAGGGAGGAGCAGATGACAAACGCGGTGATCCGAATGGCTGCCACGTTGATGCCCGCCCGGCGGGCCGCCTCGGCGTTACCGCCCACTGCGTAGATGTGCAGGCCGAACGAGGTGCGCTGGAGCAGGAACGTACCGGCGATGAGCAGGACGGCGATGACCGGCACCACGATCGGCACGCCCTTGAGCGAGTCGACGATGATGTTGCGGCTGCGTTCCTGGTTAAGCAGGTGGACGGCGATCGCACCGAGCACGGCCAGGCCCCCGATCCTGACCGCGAGCAGGGCGGGCGGATCGGGGGCGAGCCGACGCCGCCGGCGGTTGCGGCTCTGCCGGAGCTGGATCGCCGCGTACACCCCGACACTGACGGCGAGCAGTACCCAGCCCAGCACGGGTGACAGGTTGTTGTTTGCGACGGCCAGGATCGTCTCGTCCCGGATCGAGATGTTGGTGCCTTCCTTCAACAGCATCAGCACGATGCCCTGAAACCCAAGGAAGGCCGCCAGCGTGACCACGAATGAAGGGATGCCGACCTTCGCCACCAGCAGACCGAGCACCAAGCCTATGACCGTGCCGGTGAGTATCGCCGCGCCGACCGCGCCGTACCAGGGCCATCCGTGGTCGGTGAGCAGAATGGCGAGGACAGCGGCGCAGACGCCGCTGGCGTAACCGGCCGACAGGTCGATCTCGCCGAGGAGGAGGACGAAGACCAGACCCATGGCGATGGCGATGCTGCCCGCGCCCTGAGTCAGTAGGTTGGCGAAGTTCAACTCGGACAGGAAGACCGGGCGCAGGACGGCGAAGAACACGCACAGGACGATCAGGCCGAGAACAGCAGGGACAGCGCCCAACTCGCCTCCCCTGACCCGTTCGACATAGTTCCGGGCGGCCGAGCGCAGACTCGCGGCTTTGACCGCCCCGTTCGTCTTCGACTGACCGGGACCGCGCGGCATTTCCGGCTTCTCGGGGGCGACTGCGGCAGTCATGCGGTGACTCCGTTGCTGTGGGCGAGGCCGAGGTCTCCGCTGCGGCCCGAGGTGATGAGTTCGACGACCTGGGAGTGCGTCACGTCCGACGTGCTGACCTGAGCGGCCATCCGGCCCAGGTAGAGGGTGGCGATCCGGTCGGACACCGCGAAGACGTCGTTCATGTTGTGCGAGATCAGGACGACGGCGAGACCGTTGTCGGCCAGGCGCCGGACCAGTTCGAGCACCTGTGCCGTCTGGGCGACACCGAGTGCGGCGGTCGGTTCGTCCAGGATGACGACCTTGCTGTTCCACAGCACAGCCTTGGCGATTGCCACGGTCTGCCGCTGGCCGCCGGAGAGACTGGAGACCTGTTGGCGGATGGACTTGACGGTGCGTACCGACAGCCCCTCGAGGGTGCGGGTGGCCATCTCCTCCATCGTCGTGTTGTCCAGGACGAGCCCCCGGCGCTTTTCGCGGCCGAGGAACATGTTCTGCACGATGTCGAGATTGTCGCAGAGCGCGAGGTCCTGGTACACGATCTCGACGCCAAGGGCCCCCGCATCACGGGGGCCGTGCACCTGGACCTGCTCGCCTTCGAACCAGTACGCGCCGCCGTCAATCGCGTGGATCCCGCCGATGCACTTGACCAGTGTGGACTTGCCTGCACCGTTGTCTCCGACGAGAGCGGTCACCTCCCCCGGATGGACGTCGAAGGACACGTCGTGCAGCACCTGCACGGCGCCGAAGCTCTTGTCGATCCCGCGCAGTTGAAGGATCGGGGTCGCTGTCATGGAAGGCGGCTCCTTATGGTCGTGAGGTCGCGGGTCCCGGGTCCCGGCCAGGTGGGAGCCCCGGGGCCCGCGGTCGGGTCGGCCGCACCAGGGGGCAGCGGTCCGAGCAGCCGGGCAGGGCTACTTGATGCCGGCCTCGGCGCACAGGGCGGCGTACTTGCCCGTGCACAGCTGTTCTTTGGTGACGTAGCCGTCGTCCACGACGTCCTGGACGTTGTCCTTGTAGATGGCCACGGGTGTCTCCAGCACGGACGGGACCTTGCGCTTGCCCTCGGGATCCTCGACCGTTGCGTTCGTCTCGCCCTTCTCGGCCTTGGCGAGCGAGACGGCGAGCTTGACCGTGGCGTCCGCCTCTTTCTTGACCGCCTTGTAGACAGTCATGCACTGGTCGCCCGCGAGGATGTTCTGCAAGGCCTGCACGGTGGCGTCCTGGCCGGTGACCGGGACCTCGCCGTTGCGGTGCTGCTTGCGCAGGATGGCGATGGCCGCGTTGCCGAGAGTGTCGTTGGCGGCAAGCACGCCGCCGATCTTGGGCTCGCTGGTGAGCATCTGCTCGAAGATGGTGCTGGCCTCAGCGCTGTCCCAGTCCGGGACGGACTGGTCCGGGCCCTTGACGTAGTCGCCCGACTTGTACTTCGGGTCGAGGACGCCGTTGTAGCCGTCGGCGAGCAGGGTGGCGTTGTTGTCCGTCGGCGAGCCGTTGAGTGTCGCGACGATGGGCTTCTTGGCCTTCATGTCGTTCAGACACTTGCTGAGGCCCTCGCCCTGAAGCTTGCCGACCTCGGTGTTGTCGAAGCTCACGTAGTACTGGGCGGAGCCGCCGAGGGTGAGCCTGTCGTAGTCGATAGTGGCGACGCCCTGCGCCTTGGCCTTGTCGAGAACTGCCTTGCCCGTGCCGCTGTCCAGGTTCACGATGACCAAGACGTTCACACCGCTGGTGATCATCTGGTCCGCGATGGTCTGGAACTGCTGCTTGTCGTTCTGGGCGTTCTGGATGTCAAAGTCGACGCCCGCCGCCTTGAACGCCTCGGAGAGGTACTTGCGGTCCGCGGTCTCCCAGCGGGCGGAGGACTTGCTGTCCGGCAGGATCACGCCGATCTTCGGCTTGGCGTGGGAGCCGGAGCCAGTGCCGCCCGACGAGGAGTCGTCGCAGGCAGCGAGCGAACTGACCAGTGCCACTAAGGCGACGGTGAGGAGGAGGAGTCCCTTGCGCATGGCAGGGTCCTTTCTGGTGTTACGGCCGGAGACCGGACGTTCGAGCGCGGTCAGGAAGCCGAGAAGTGCGCTCTCGGGAATTGGCGGGTGTGGGGCGGCCCGGATCGAATGTTGTGAGCGGGAACTTACGGCGCTCCGGACCCGCTGCCCAGAGCACGGGAGGCGGTATTTGTCATCCGCCATAACAATTAGGTGACGCCCGTCACAACGTGCTATCCCCTGCGCCTCGTGAACCCCGTCAGGCACACGAGGACCTGCTGTGGGCCAAGCAGTACAAGTCCCCACAGTCGCGTGGCGCGAAATGTCCGAACTGCAGGCCCTTCCCAGACCGCGAGCACGCCCAATGCGGACTGCACTCCAGCGCAGCCCAATGCCAGCGGCTTCGGGCGGCGAATGGCTTTCCAACCAGCGACCGGCGTGGACAACCGATACCCGGGCCGGCAGCGCCCCCTCGCCGACCTCGGCCTTACCCTCGAGCGGCCTCCGCGGCCCAGCCCCGCCACAAGCACATGGCCGCTTCCCGCGCCGTACGACCTCGCTTGCGCCAGCCGATGCCCACACCCACCGCACACCCGGAAGCGCGACCACCGACACCGCGAGGACGGGCTGATGTTGGGGCGATCGCTGTCCAGCCAGCACAGCGACGACCCAACGCTCCCCCGATGACCTCCATTGCCGCACACGGCCGCCCGGAGCCCTGCCCGACGGGCCGTGGGAGACACGAGCCGCTGCGGTACCTGTCTGTCCTGGACATCGTCGGTCTGTTAGGAGTTCGTACCCTGTTTTTTATGGTTTGCGAGCTTTGAGTTGATTACGTTCGGCGATGCTTTCAGGACGTCTGATTGATTTGCCCACGTCGTAGCGGGTGGCCGGTCGTTGGTTCTTCGAGCCGAGTGGGCGCCCTGGGTCTGGAGTTGAGGGTTTGGGCGCACGGGCCGGGCTGTGCAGGTGAGGGCGGAAGCTCCTGAACCCGCGGCGGACGCGGGCTGGGGTGAGTCGGGTAGGTTCGGTCGGTTTCTCCCAGGGACGGCGGAGATCGGCTGCGGCCTCGCGGGTGAGCCTCAGTTGGGTATGCGCTGCGATGACGAGCCATGTCCACCGGTCCTCGGCCTCGGGCTGCGGAGCCTGGGACGGGTCCAGCCGAGCGTCTGCTTGACGAACCGGAAAGTGTGTTCAAGGTCGAAGCGCCTCAAGAACGCTTGCCACCGCAGGTCGACGCCTTCGCTGGTCACGCCGGTCTTGGAGGACCACAGCCAGACGGGCAGTGGGTCGCCGCCGCCGGGCAGATGGTCCACCGTCAGGCGGATCAGGGTGCCCTCGATGACGGGGAGTTCGCCGTCGTGGTCGATCCACGCGGAGCGGGTGGTGAGCCGGGGGTGGATGCGGTCCCAGGCCAGCACCTGGGCGGTGCCATAGCGGTCGGTGACCTGCGCGGTCTCCGCGTCGGGCTCGCCCCACGTGTCCGGTTTGGCGAAGCGGAACTCCTTTCCGTGCTTCGGCGGCCGCCGGCCCTGGGGGTAGGCCAGGGCGTACTCCAGTTACGTAGGTGTCGGACGGCGCATGACCCGGTCCGAGCGCATCCGTCCGAGCACCTCGATGGGCAGGCCGGTAAGGAGGTAGGCCATGCGCGGGGCGTCGTAGCCGGCGTCGAACACAACCAGGATGTCCGGGTCGCCGTCCTCCCACTGGCCCTGGCCGATCAAGTCGTCCACGACGCGGCGGACCCGCCGGGCGGTGAACTCGGCAACATCGTCGTGGAGGCCGAGACGGGTGGCGTCCAGCAGTTGGCACCACGAGGTGCGGCCCGTCTCCAGCGCGGCGACGAACGAGTACGGCCAGCCGGGGATGAACTGGTTACTGGAGCGTCCTGAGCGTCCGTAGACGTGGCAGAACAGGCGGTCCGGGCTGGTCGGCGCGTCCGGACGCAGCCACGGCGAGACATCGACCGCCAGGACCAGGCGCCCGTCGGCGGCCTTCGGCTGCGGCAGCACGGCCAGTGCCTTACGCGGCCTGTCGACCTCGACGCAGCCCTGGTTGAGGGCGTCGTACAACGCGCCGTGCCCACGCCGGTGCTCGGCCAGCAGCGTCAGATCGACAGGGGAGGTCACCGGGCCGTCCTCGCAGAGGATCGCGTCGCAAAGCACGAACAGGGTGTTACCGCGCCGGGTCAGGCCTGTGTAGAGGTCTTCTCGGAAGTGGGATGTGAAGTCGAATGCTTCGTGCCGGGCATCGTGGTGCAGCAGACTCGCCCCTGGGGCCTTCGTGTGAGTGCGGTTCTGTGACGGAACGCATGCTCGTGCGTGGGCCGTCCGCCTGTCCTGTGAATGCCCAGGTGAGTGAACCTGTTCGATGCATTGTTCGACGTTGAAGGACAGAAGCCAGGCTCAGGTCGCGGCGGGTATGTGCCGCGCTGCTATGCCATGGGCCATCGTCCGAAGTCTTGTGAAGTAGGAGGCGCAGTACTCCTCGTTGACCAGGGGCACGATCTTGTCGAGGTCGGTGATGCAGCCCCAGAGGGAGGCGATGCCGCTGTCGTCGAGTCCGCCGTTCAGTTCCCTGTGCACGAGGCTGGCGGCGCCGGAGTCCAGGAGGGTCAGGTCCACGCCGTCGAGGTCCACGCCGCGGAAGCCAGCGGGAAACGGTGCGCGCAGGTGGTCCTCCCACAGCTGGGCGAGTCCGCTGTCGGGTCGTGCTCCGCCTATGTCGGCGGCTGTCGCCTGTGCCGCGGCCGGTGGGTGAAGGAGGAGGGAGACGGCGTCGAAGACGGCACGCACCATTGCAAGGGCCTGGAGCGGGGGGAGGGCGGCACTCGACTGGGAGCCCTGCGCAAGCTTGTCGCGCAGCAGTTGGCTGCGGTCGAGTTCGGCGGCGAGTGCGGCCGTGATGAGCCCAACGTCAGCGGCCCGCGCGATCAGATCATGGAACGGGTCGTTCGTTGCCAGCCGCTCGGCGAGGACGTGCTCCAGGGCGAACAGGGAGTGCGTGACGGCGACGGTGGCGAACTCGTACCGGAAGTAGGAGTGCCGGATGAGTTCGCGAGAGGTCTCCAACGCACTCATTTCGTACATCGATGCGCCCTCGGGCAGGACCAGGTCGGCAACCAGAGCGTGCATGCCCGCATAGTCGAGAACAAGGGTGCGGGCGCGTGGGTCCGGTACCGGCACAGGGAGCGGGCCGGGCAACGGCGGCAAGTTGTTCACCAGCGCAGTCTTGTCGCTGGAAGGCCATCGATGCCATCGGATTTGCCTGGGGTGGTTGGTGGTCCACTGCCGCATGCCGCCCCCGGCCCGCCCCGACCTTAAAAAACAAGCTAAGACGTCGCCAGCGTCAATGCAGGAGCAGGTCGATGGTGTTGCAGTCACCGTTGAGCCGTCGGGGCCCTTCCGCCCACTGACGATCAAAGGTGGCCGCAGCGCTGTGTGGTAGCCAGTTACCTCAGTGGTCTCAGCCGCGATAGGTGCCTGATGCTGTGATAGCTCGTCCGCTGGCGGTGCCTGTCGCACGGCCCGGTTGGCCGTGGTGAGAAGGCGAGACCGAGCAGCCATACTCCGCAGAGCCAGACCAGCGGTTTGGCGCCCAGTGTGGTGATCAGCGCGCCGCCTGCGAGTCTGCCGATGGGCAACGCTCCTGTGGTGAATGTGGAGACTGCGCTGATTGCCCGGCCCCGCGGCTCGTCGGGGGTGATGGGCAGCTGGTGGGTGGTCATGGCCACCGCGTAGACGGGAGCCACCAGCGACTCGGCGGCCGCTACCCCTGCCAGCACCAACGGATTGGGCGCGA
This sequence comes from Streptomyces sp. NPDC059668, assembly GCF_042734135.1. NCBI lineage: Bacteria > Bacillati > Actinomycetota > Actinomycetes > Kitasatosporales > Streptomycetaceae > Streptomyces > Streptomyces sp. NPDC059668. Next base: position 79,237 of record NZ_JBHWEL010000026.1, read on the forward strand.
GCGCTTACAGCGGGAGCATCAATGCCTCCAACCACAGCATCACCACAGCGATCCGGCCCAGCGGAAGGCGGCGCGTGGCCCTGTGCGAGACCAGCGACCCTGCCATGGCACCGATCGCCGTGCCGCTGAAGATGACGCCGATCCACAGGGGCGAGGCACCTGCCTGCCGGGCGAGGGTGATGATCAGCAGGTAGCCCGCGCCATAACGCACCTTGTCAGCGGCCGAGATCAGCGTGAGGAAGCGGATGACCGGCGGGCGCCAGAACCAGCCGAGTCCTTCTCGGCTCGGTGGTGAGGCGGGACCGCGTCCGCGCGTCCTGCCGGTCCATCTGGAATCGGGCGGATCGAACGCGAAGACATGAGCACTCCCCTGCGGTGCAAGCATCATTTCGACGCGGGAAAGGGTTGAGTTCATGACAGCCTGATCGATCCTTGTCACGATGGCGTCATGGACACCACACCGGAGGCTAAGTCGCTGCTGCAGATCACCGTGGCCGATGACCCGGACACCTTGCAGTCGTTGTACGACTGGTTACAGCTTGAGGATGAACTGCGCGGGCGGCTGCATCTGGCGCCTTCCTCCGCCGGCACTGGCGGAGAGATGGGCGGGTTGCTTGACGTGATCACCATCGCGATGGGCTCCGGCGGGGCGGGCGCCGTGCTCTCTGGCTCGCTGTCCACCTGGCTCGCCAACCGTCACTCGGATGTGAAGGTCACCGTCAAGGGGGCCGGCGATCGCACTGTCGAGGTCGACGCGCGGCTGCGCCAAAAAGACGTACCCGGTCTGATTCGCGAGATCAGGGAACTCGTTGACGGGCCAGAGCAGCAGTGAACCGTTTTCCTGACCCGGCCCGGTCGCGCGCTGTGCTGATCGGCGTCAGCCACTTCCCAGAATCTCCCGATCTGGCGGACCTCGAGGCTGTACGGGAAAACGTGGCCGGCCTGTGGCGGCGCCTGACCGACGACGCCATGGGCGTCTTGGAGCCTGAGCACTGCGCGGTCGTGGACCCGAAGGGTTCGACCGCCGACATCGGCCGGGCCATCAGCAAAGCCGCTGCGGAAGCATCGGACGTGCTGCTCATCTACTACGCAGGTCACGGCCTGGTCGATGACCGGGGACGGTTGTACCTGGCCACGAACGCGACCCAGTCGGGAGCGCCGAAATACAGTGCTCTGGGCGTCGATCTGTTGCGTGAAGACCTTGGTGGCAGCGGTGCCGCTGCCCGTGTCCTCATCCTGGACTGCTGCTTCTCCGGTCGGGCCATCGAAGTCATGACGGGCGAAGAAGGCCTGGTCGATGGCCAGTTGTTGATCGCCGGCACTTACACGATGACATCCACGTCCTCCAACGCCCCCTCCTACGCGCTGACCGGTGAGCGATATACCGCCTTCACCGGAGCGCTTTTGGCGGCACTGGACAGCCCCCGGCCGCTCACCCTCGACGAGATCTACCGCAGTGTCGCCACAACCCTCCACTCCCGTGGCCTGCCCAAACCACGCCAGCGCGCCACCGACACCGCCGCATCCCTGGCACTCGCTCGGGGGCCGGTCGAATCTGACAAACCGCCGGACAAGCGGGTGAAGGAAGTACGCTTCCGTCGCGACCTCGTGGCGGAGAGGCCGTCGAAGAAGACCATGCAGCAGTGCCTCGGAAATGCCTTCCTGTTCGGCGTCGGCGGGCCCGTCCTCGTAGCCGGGCTGACCCAGGACACAAGCTGGCTCTGGGCAAGTTTGGTGATCGCAGGCATGTTGACACTGGGGGCGGCGATCGCCACCGCCCTACAGCGCGTAAGTGCCACAGAGACAGAACTGATCATTGACCGATCAGGCATCACCGTTCGCTGGCACATGGGACGCGACCGGGACGCCAACACTCGGCATGTGCCGTGGACGGACGTCTCGCACGTTGGTGTCCTGCCTCCGAAACGCGGCTCGGTGTACCCGGCGCAGACGAAGATCTACGAGGGCAACCACCTGCTGGTGGTTCGCCTCCGGCCGGGAGTTCCGTTCCGCTCGGCCAAGGGCCTGCTCTTCTCGGACAGGCTGCACGAGCTCGGCTACCGTGCCGTCGCTACCGTCGGGACCTTCCAGGTCGGCAAGGAACAGGTCCTCGCAGCGCTGGATCAGTTCGCAGGAGACTGTGTCCTGCACACCACGCAGGAATTCCTCGCCCGTGACCCCCGGATCGAGCCGAAGATGTTCTGACCGCGCACGCCGGGCCCCAAATCATGGCCGTCCGCCCCACGGGGCTCGGCCCCCACGACGGCGCGCCATGTGGTCAGCACCGATGGCTCCGGCTTCTCAACTGCCGAGTCGAGACAGACCGGTTCCCCGAGGAGCATTTCCGTGTTCTGTGGGAACCCGGTGTCCTGTGGGCGTGACGCTCCTGGCCGACAGGTCGTTGAGGACCCGGTTGGAGATCCCCACAGAGCGCAGAGAGACCCCGGGCCGAAGAGGTCTGGGGTCTCGTACTGTCCCGCTACGTAAGTCGAAGCTGATGTTCGAAGAGCGCACCAGCTCTGAGGCGCTACCGCGCCGAACAAAGCATCTTTGTGACGTCCCAGAGGAAATTCTGGACTGGTATGCCCGGTTCTGGCGTTGGCTGGGGAGTGAGGCACCGGTCGGGCGACCGCGGGGTCCTTCGGCGGCTTCTACAGTGTCCCGGTGGAAGGGGTAGGGCGAGGGTCGGTGGACCAGAAGGGTCGGCTCAAGAACGTGGTGCGGATCGAGCGGCCGGCGGGCCTGAAGCCCGTCCGCCAGCGTCAGGCTGCCGTCCTGGCCCTGTGGCGGTGGCGTGCGCCCGTGCTCGCGTTCGAGCTCGATGCAGAGTGGGGCATCGACCCGGCGGTGCTGGAGTCACTGTTCCAACTGGCAGCTTCACCTTCCGGTGAACAGTCGGATCGTGCCTACCGACGGGCGATCGCCGATCTGTGCAGGGCCCCGCTCTTCACGTCTGAAGTCGACCCGGACACGGTCCAGCTCTTCCAGTTGGAGACCATCAGCAGCCTGCTGACCTTCGGCGAGCTGCTGGACAACCCCGCCACGGACGTGACAGACCGAGTGATCGAAGGCTCAGCCGACCTGGCGGACTATCTCGACGACCTCGTCGCCGACTCGTTCTACCCGCACCCCTCGGAGGAGGCCCACCGCGAGTACCTGGCGGGCCTGGCGGGCGAGAGGTATTTCGCGTCACGCAACTTCACCGCCCAATCCGCCGGCCACCGCGCCCTCCGGTCTCTCCCCGATACCGCTGGGCTGCTCGACTCGTCCGCGGGTCGCGAGTTGCTCACACTGTGCGAGGACTTCGGCGAGGAGCTCGTGACAACGATGCAGTGGCTCCGCGCGACGGGTCACTAGTGCCGTGACCGGATAGGTTCACCGAGGTCTCCGTGGTCTGCGGGTGCGTGTGTGACCGCTGCTGCCCGGTTTCGGCTGGTCGCAGGGTTGAGCGACCTCGTTTGCATGGTGGTAATCAATTTGCTGTCCGCCTTGGCGGGCGGGCAGGGTCTGGATCATGTTTGAACTACGGACTGTTGAATCAGACGACTGGCCTCTTTGGCGGGATTTGCGACTGGCCGCGCTTGCTGAGGCGCCCTACGCGTTCGGATCGACGCTGGCCCAGTGGCAGGGCTCCGGCGACCGGGAGGAACGCTGGCGTGCCCGTCTGTCGATTCCTGGCGCGCACGATCTCGTCGCGTTCCTCGACGGTCTTCCGGTGGGCATGGCCAGCGGAGTGCCGGGCGAGGGAGCAGGGAACGTGGAGTTGATCTCGATGTGGGTCAGCCCCCCGGCTCGGGGCAAGGGTGTGGGTGACTGCCTGATCCAGGCGGTCGAGCGGTGGTGCGCGGAGCGCGGTGCCGCGACGCTGCGGTTGTCCGTCATGCCGGACAACCGCAGGGCGACCGCGCTCTATGAGCGGCACGGTTTCACGGACACGGGTGAGCCCGGCGATCTTCTGCCCGATGGCGTTGGCAGGGAGCGGGTCATGGCGAAGAGCCTGGCCGCTGTCTGATCTTCACATCCGGGCACGGCGGGATCCCTTACTTGGTCAGGCTGCGGCGGCGAGGGGGCGTCCGCCCCAGCGACTGCCCTTCTCGCTGCGGATGCGAGCGCGTTCGCGGCGCTGTGTGGCCAGGACGTCGGGGTGGCGGGTGTTCTGGTTGCGCCAGCGCAGATAGCGGTCCAACTGGCAGGTCTGAAAGGTGTGGTTGAGGTGGTGGGAGTTGGCGAGAGTGAACTGTCACAAAGGAGCAGGTGTCGGCGCACAAGTGAACGTGCGCCACTGAGTCCGGATGAAAGTGCACCGATCTTGATGCGGTGAGGTTGGTGTCGCGCGAGTCTTCTGTCGTCCTGTTCGGGGTCGGCGGAGGGCGGCGAGAGTGGGCAAGACACATATCGCCGTCGCGGCCTGCCGGGCGGCTGACCAGCAAGCTCGGCAGCTACCTTCGGCCGGCTGTTCTCGTGGTCGACGAGGTCGCCTACCAGCCTCTGGAACGTGCGGAGGCCAACCTGGTCTTCCAGGTGATCTCAAAGCGTTACGAACAAGAACCGACTCGCCACCATCGAACGCGACACAGACACACCCTGAACTTGAGTTCGCGCGTCACTGGTGTCAGGCGATCTCCGGGCGCCTGCGGTGGCCTTCCGGTGTGAACGTGAATCGATCAGCGAACGGGCCACCACCACAGCGGACCGCGAGAAGCAACGGCGCTTCCCGATCCGGGGGCCATGACGAGTCGGATCCAGGCTCGGTGCCGTTCCACAGGTGGAAGGAGATCATCGGCTCCGCGATGTCCTTGGTGACATAACCGAGGGTTTTTCCGTAGAGCGGGTTGGTTCCGCCGAACAGCACCGACGGCGGACCGAAGGCAGCAAGAACATCCGCCCACACTCGGTCGTGCTGGGCCCACGGACTGATGACGCTCCGCATTGACGCGTATGTCTCGGCATCCAGCACTCGGTCGGGCTTGAGCCACCCCTGTCGCCATGCGAACTCCGCGTATACGGAGGCCACGCTGCCATCGTGGTCGGATGCAAGCAGACGACTGATGGCGCCTTTGACGCCAGTCGGAGGCCAAAGGCCTACTTCGCCCCAGGCGCGCTTCTGGTCATCCCAAACTTCGGGCCGTTGCTCAAGAAAGAGCAGATGGTCTATCGCCATCCAAGCGGCGAGCTCCACATCGCCGTACATCCCCGGCCTGCGCAGCACAAGGTTGAACTGATCGACGAGGTAGTTACGCATGTCGTCCGATGATGCGAGCATTGTGTCCACGGCCATCCGGACAGTCTGGCCTACGGCACCGGCAGACCGGCCAGCAGGCGGCAGAGGTCAGAACTCGACCAAAGCACTGGTGCACATACCTCTGTACTCCGTGATGCAGCCAAAGGAGTACGCCGACAGCAGGTCGGCCGAAACGGACCTCGTCTCCTGAAGCGCCGCCAAACACTTCCGCAGATACCTCTCTCAGCTGCAGGAGTGACCGCTCAAGGCCAGATTAGGAAGTCGTCGGCGGCAAGTCGGGGGTCTTCGGTGACCGGCGTGCCCAGCACAAGGAGAGGGATGCCGTCGGCCAGTTCGCGGTGACGCAGCCGTACGAAGCTGCGGTAGACGGGGCTGCTGACGCGGAGTTCAGCGGGGTAGCAACCGTCGTTCTCGAGGGCGAGCAGTCGGGCGCTGGCATGGTCGAGTACCGAGCAGATCCATCCGTCGGTGTTCATCTGCTCCCCTTGTCTCGGGGTGGCTGTCTGGGGTGGTGGTGAGTCAGAGGTCGAGGACGAGGTGAGTGCCTCTGGTGCCGGAGCAGCAGATCATCATGGTGTCGGCGGCCGCGCGTTCTTGCGGTGTCAGGACCGCGTCGTGGTGCTCGGGTTCGCCGGAGAGCACGGTGGTGCGGCACGAGCCGCAGATGCCCTCCATGCAGGAGAAGTCGGTGCCGACACCCGCGTCGAGCACGGCGTCGAGGATGGTCTCTTCCGGGGTTACGTGGAGGGTCTTGCCGGAGCGCGCGAGCTCGACGGTGAAACCCTGGCCCCCGAGGGCGGCCGGTGGATCTCCGCGGAACCGTTCCAGGTGCACGTGTTCCGGGTTGAGTCCCCGGGTCGCCTCCTCGAAGTCGGCCAGCATCGATGCGGGTCCGCAGCAGTAGAAGTGGGCTGTGCCGGGGGCGTCGGCCAGCAGAGAGGCGATCTTGAGCGAGCGTGGGCCGTCCTCGTCGGCGAGGTAGGTCTGCAGGAGGCCGGTGCCGGCGTCGGCGAGGGCCGACAGCTCGGTGAGGAAGGCGGCGGCGTGGTGTGAGTGTGCCGCGTAGTGCACCTCCCAGGACGCCCCGAGGTGCGTCAGGCGTCGGGCCATGCTCAGGATGGGGGTGATGCCGATGCCGCCGGCGATCAGGACGGTGTGCGGGGCGGTTTCGGTGAGGGGGAAGTCGTCGACCGGTTCGCTGATCATTAGGTGGGAGCCGGGGTGGACGGATTCGTGGACGGTGCGTGAGCCTCCCCTGCTCGCCGCGTCGAGTGCCACCGCGATCTGGTAGGACCGCGGTTCGGGTTCGGGGGCGCCGATCAGGGAGTAGCTGCGGGTCAGCCCAGGGGCGAGCGTGAGGTCGATGTGGTCGCCGGCGGCGAACCGGGGAAGCGGGCCGCCGTCGACGGCGGCCAGGTCGAGGAGCCGGATGGATGCGGCCACCGGGCGTGCGGCTCTTACGACGGTCTCGATCACGGGCGTGCCTCCTCCATCACGGCGGCTGTGCCGGGCTGCGTGTTGCCGGGCACCAGGTCCTGCCAGGGTTCGGCGTGGGCGATCACCGTGTCCGGCAGGGAGCGGACGTCGGCGAGGTCGACGCCGTGGGCGATCGGGTTCTGGCCTTTTTCGTGGCGGCGGACGGACTCGAGGAGGCGGGCGCGGAGGTGGATGACGGCGCGGTCGGCGGCGACCATGTGTTCCTTGCTGCGGTCGAGGATCGGGCCCATGCTGATCGCGAGGACGGCGTCCTCCTGCTCGATGCCGTCGAAGCCGGTCCAGCTGGTGGTCATCCGGGAGCGGTCCTGGCCGAGCCCGTTCGCCCAACTGGCGCGGAAGTCGCCGTCCTTGTCATTCCAGAACGGCTCCTTCAGGCCCATGATGCGGATGATCTCGTCGCGGTCGATGGGTTTGGCGCCGTGCGCGATGATGTAGGTGCTGGTGACCGTATCGCTCTGCGGAACCTCGAAGACGAAGAACTGGAAGGCAGGGGCGGGGATGATGCGGGTGACGGGCAGGATCGCCGGCGTGATGCGGATGCTGTGGGTGGGGCTGCCGTCGGCGGCGGGGGGACCTTGCCGCTTGGCCGCGTAGTGGAAGCCGAACTCGGTGTCCTCGACGTCCAGGGTGGGCGCGTTGTCGCCGCTGGCCAGGGCCCCGGGGTTGAAATCCTCGTCGTCGCGGGCGGTGAACTGGTCGTCCATCCAGGTCGGATTGGCCTGGTTGCTGTGCAGGATGCCGACGTGTGAGCTGTCGACGCCGCCTTCGAACAGCTGGAGGTAGTTGGCGGGGGTGTTGAGGCGGATCACGGCGCGGTGCTCGGCGGCGCCGTCCATGAACGTGTAGTGGGGGAACGGCGGTTGCTGGTCCTTGGGGCCGAGGTAGGTCCACACCAGTCCGCCGGCCTCGCGCACGGGATGGGCGGGGGCCTTCATGCGCTGGCGGAAGCGGGCGTTGCAATGGTTGGGGGTGTCGAGGATGGTGCCGTCGGCGGCGAACTTCCAGCCGTGGTAGAGGCAGCGGATGCCGCCCTTCTCGACCCTGCCGAGCGCCAGTGAGACGCTCCGGTGCATGCACAGTTCCTCGAGTACGCCCACCTGGCCGTCGGTGTCGCGGAAGACGACGAGCGCCTCGCCGAGCAGGCTGGTGCGCAGGGGATCACTGTCGGGTGCGGGGAGCTGGGCGGAGGTGCAGATCGGGAACCAGAACCGGCGCATCATGCGGCCCATGGGGGTGTCGGGTCCGACACGGGTGAGGATCTCGTTCTCCTCTTTGGTGAGCATGCGGGGATCCTTTCGTCATGAACACTCAGTTCCGACGGACGTTACGAGAACTTCGGCAACTTCCATGGAAGTCGACTTCCTTGGAAGTTAGAATTGAAGGCGGCTGATGTCAATGGATGCAAGAAATTCCGCCTCCTTTCCGTGAGGCGGAAAATATTGCTTGCCAGGCCCGGGGGCGAGGCGTTGGCTGGCAGGCGGAACACCGGACGGTCTGTTCAAGGAGGAGTGGTGGCCGGTCGTGCTGCTCGGCGTCGGTTGAGGGCCGAGACATGAAAGTTGCACCCAGGGATTCAGTCGAGGTTGCCGTACGGACCGGTCGCCTGCGAGGCCGTCGCACGAAAGCCGGCACCGAGTTCCTCGGTGTCCCCTATGCGGCGGCGCCCGTCGGACCACGCCGGTTTCGGCCACCGAAGCCTGCCCTCACCTGGGACGGCGTGCGTCGGGCCACCCGGTTCGGCGCGGCGTCCCTGCAGCCCGGGAGCGCCCGCGCTCGCCTGCTCCAAGGCGACCCCGGAGCCACCGGTGAGGACTGCCTGAGCCTCAACGTGTGGACACCGGCGGACGCTCCGCCCGGCCTTCCGGTACTGGTCTGGGTGCACGGCGGTGCGTTCACGAACGGATCGAGTTCCGTACCCGCACTGCGCGGCGGACTGCTTGCGGAAGCGGCGTCGACCGTAGTGGTAACCGCCAACTACCGGTTGGGAGCGCTGGGCTTCGCCTGTCACGACGGGCTGGGCGGCGACGCGGCCAACCTAGGCCTGCACGATCTCGTGGCCGCGCTCGAATGGGTGCACGAGAACGTCGCGGCGTTCGGCGGCGACCCCCGGCGCGTCACGCTGGCCGGTGAATCCGCCGGGGCGATGTGCGTCGCCCTGCTGTCCCTGTCGTCCGACCACCGGCACCTCTTTGCCCAGGTGGCGCTGCACAGCGGAGTGCCGTCCCTGCAGTCACCGGAGGCTTCGGGGCGAGCGGTTGAGGCGCTGGCGGCCCGTCTCGGCGTCCGCGTGCCCGAACTGGAATCCGTGCCGGGCGCGCTCATCGTCTCCGCGACCCGGGACATCGCCCCACACCACCGCTTCTGGCCGACCGCCACCGGATGGCTGACGAGCCCGCTGGCCGATCTGCAGTCAGTGGCACCGGTACGCCCGACTCTGATCTCGTCCACGGCCGACGAGGGAACCTTCTTCTTCGTGGACGACGCATGGCCCCAAGACGTCAGCCACGACAAGGCGGTCTCCGTGCTCACCGCGATGCTGGGACCGGGTGCCGCAAAGCGCTATGCGGAGGCGGTCCTACCCGCTGAGGCACCGCGTGCGGCAGCGGCGGCGATCACCGAGCAGCTGTACACCCGCCCGGCCGACCAGTGGGCCGGGCGGGCAGCAGCGGCTGGTTCGGCTGTGTTCCGGGCTCAGTACGCACATCCCAGCCCTGCCTGGGGAGGCCGGCTCGGCGCGACGCACACCATCGACATCCCTCTGCTCTTCGGCACTTTCGCCGCTTCCGAATTCGCTTCGCTCTACGGACTCGACGCCCGGGCGCCGGACTTGTCGTCCACGTTGCAGCAAGCGTGGTCCCGTTTCCTCCACACCGGCTCCCCGGCGACTGCCAGGAGCCCGTGGCGCCCCTGGCTGCCCAGCGACCCCTACCAGCGGCGGTTCCAGTAGGACGGTGGACGCAGAGCCACTACGGGGGTGCAGCCGGCACGGCGCGCAGAGCGGCCCGTCCGGGTCATACCTGGGGACGCAGAGCCGCCACGGCAGTCGAGATGGCGGTGGCGGTCGAGCGAAGCACGGGCAGCATCCGCGTGAGGTCGCGGTGAGGCGCGGGCGACAACGCGGTCAGTGCCATGGGCATGCGTCCTGGTTCGGTATCCACCGCGACCGAGATGGAGGCCTGGCCGACAGCCGCTTCGTCGTGTGCCGTCGCGTAGCCGTGCTGACGGGTGCGTTCGACCTGTGCCACAAGCAGGTGCGGCGCCACGAGGGTAAAGGGAGTGAGGCGCGGCAGTGGTGTGCGCAGCACGGTCGTCAGCCGGTCCCGTGCCGTGGTCGCCAGAAGCATCTTCCCGGCGCTCGTGGCCGTCAGGGGGAGTTCGTCCCCGGAAGCGGCGAGCTCCAGGTCGGCCCCGGGCGCGGCGACGGTGTCCAGGCACAGCAGGCGGTCGCCGCTGAGGGCCGCCAGGGCCACCCCTGCGCCGGCGTTCCGTGCCAAGGCGTGCAGGTGCACCGCCGCGGCCCGGCGGAGCTCCCGCTCCCAGGGCGCAGCGGCACCGAGGCGCCAGATGTGCTCGCCGAGCTGGTACCGGCCGGATGCGGTGCGAACCAGCGCGTCACACCGCAGCAGTTCGCTCAGCAAGCGGTGTGCCGTGGAGACCGGGAGACCGGCGCCGCGCGCGATCTCGCTCAGCGTCAGAGGCCGCGAAGCGGTACCGACGATGTCGAGCAGACCGAAGATACGGCGTGGCAGCGACCGTGCGGGACCGTCCTCCGCCATGCCCGTCGCGCTCACCGTGCTTCTCGTGTCGCCACGATGTCGAGCGCCGCCGCGTGGGCCAGGTCGAAGGCTTCTCGCGCCTTTTTCAGAAACCGGTCCGGCGGCATGGCCCAATACGAGTCCGGGAGTGCCGTGCCGTAGGTTCCGTCGTCCGAGAAGATCTCCAACTCCCACCATCCGCGATACCCGGACTCGATGAGAGTGGCCATGATCTCCGGCGCGACTCCTCGCCCCTGTCCCGGAAGCTCACGATCGAATGCACAGCGCTCCGGATTCCGGATGTCGCACACCTGGACGCTGTTGATCCGCGAGGCATATTTGCGCAGGTCCTCGTGCAGCCCGGGCTCGGACCAGCTGTGGAAGACGCTGAACATGATCCCCACGTTGTCCCGGCCCACGGCGTCGAGGACGTCGATCAACTGACGCATCGACGGCACCGCCGAACCCCGGCGCCTCGCCAGCAGTTCCAGCCCGATGCGGACGCCGCAAGCGGCCGCGGTGTCCGCGATATCGGGCAGGACATCGAGAACGGCGTCCAGCGGACCCGCGGGATTGTCAGGATCTCCGGACGCGCCAGGAGCAAGGGTGACCACCTCCGGCGCGAATGCGGCGAGCCGCTCGATACTCGCGCAGATGAGGTCACGTCTGTCCCGGATGTCCTGGGGCGCGCCGGGAGGGTCTATCTGGGAGGGAAGGATGCAGTTCACGGCTGGTACGCAAAAGGTTGCGGTCAGCCCTGCCGCACGCATCTCCCGCGCGACCTCTTCATCCTGGACGTCGGCCAACTTGCGCTCCCAGAGCCCCAGGCCCTGGGTGCCGGTCGCGGCCACGTTCGCGATGTCTTCCCAGACGCTCGAATGCGGCATCGAGGTCGCGTTGACGGCATAGGGAACGGCGAGTGACATCATGATCTCCGCTTCTCGTACGTCATCCCTGCTTCGCGGCTTCGGCCGCATCCATCGTCCGCTGCAAGCTGCGGAGCAGGTCGAGTGCCTGGTCCGCGTCGGCGGCGCTCAGGTTCTCCAGGCCGCAGAAGGACGTCGCAATCTGATGCATAGCGTCCTCCGCGATCGCGCGCCCGGTCGGCCGCAGGGTGATGAGCACCCCGCGCAGAACCTCGGGATCCGCTACACGTTCGACCAGCCCCAGCTCGGCGAGGCGGTCGACCTGTTTGCTGACCGCTCCCGAGGTGATCATCAGCCGTTGGAACAGTGCCGTCGGACTCATCGCATAGCCCGGCCCGGACCTGCGGAGCGCTAGGAGGACGCGTAGATCACCGGGTCCGATGCCGCTGTCTCGCGCAATATCCGTGAAGGCTCGCTCGACATGCTGTGCGAGGCGCAGGATCCCGGCAGAAACCAGAAAAGGCGTGAGATCGAGACCGGGCAGTTCGCGTGTCCAGGTGCGAGCGATCTCGCTCAGCTCCGACGTCTCGGCCCGGGAGTGCTTGTCCGATCGCAGTACCACGAGAACCACTCTCCTTGCCCGAACTCCAGCAATGACTTCCATAGAAGTTAGCTTCCATGGAAGTCTATTCGTGATGCCTCGACCCGTCAATCGTCAACCCACGACGCTCGTCGCTTGGCATCCCCTGCTCCTCGGCCCGCCGGTACTGCGGGGCGCGGAACAGGCGGCCCGACTGCCGGGTGAGGCGAGGGTGTGTTCAGGGCTACCGGAGCGGGGGGACGACGGGAAACTCGACCGCGTTGCGGATGTCGTCGATGGTCATCTTGAAGCTGTCCGGATAGGCGTCGCGCTGGCTGCGGCCGGCCCGTTCGGAGGTGCGCCGGCTGTACATGCACTGCCGACATGGGTAGATCTCCCAGGCCCCGGCTGCGGGGAGGTGCAGATCTGATCCATCTTGTCGTGGCCGCGGCGCGGACACTCGGCGGGCGTTGCGTTCTTCGTGGTCTCGGTGGCCACGGCGATGGGGTCTCCTTTCAGCGGGGCCGGCGGGTGGACACTGCCTGGCGAGCTGCTGCAGCTTGGTGAGCCACTCGCCCATCTCTGGCAGGTCGTGTACCTGGTTGCCGCGGCTGTCCGGCCTGGCCGGGGTGGTCGCGTCGATGATGGGCTTGGCGCCGGTGCCGGCGCACGGCCTCGATGCCGTCCATGCTGGGCAAGCGGACGCGGGGTCTCCCCGGGCCGAGGGCTACTCGGGCGCCCTGACGACGCCGGGCAGCGGTCGACATGGCGTCGACCGCTGCCCAGCGGAAGGGATTCCGGTTCGGCTGCGCGGAGAGTGGCGTTGTGTCAGTGGGTGGTGCTCCCCGCGACCCACTCGTTCCACGGCATGGTCCAGTCGTTGAGGCCGTTGTCCGGTGCCAACGTGGTCTTGTCCTCGGAATTCTTGACGATCACGACGTCACCGATCATCGAGTTGTCAAAGAACCAGGCAGCGGGCTGCTTGCCGTCGCCGCCGCCCTTGACGTCCTTCAGGCCCACGCAGCCGTGGCTGGTGTTGACCTTGCCGAAGACCGCGTCGGCACCCCAGTAGTTGCCGTGGATGAACGTGCCTGAGGCCGTCAGACGCATGGCGTGCGGTACGGCCTCGATGTCGTAAGCGGGCCTGCCGTCCTTCTTCGTGAGGCCGACGCTCGCACCGTTCATATGGAGATTCCTGAACTTCTCGGAGATGACCATCTGACCGTTGTACGTCGGGTGCTCGGTGCTGCCGGACGAGATCGGGATGCTCTTGATCGTTTTGCCATCCCGTACGACGGTCATCTGCTTCGTCTTGGCGTCGACGGTGCTGACCTGGCTCCGACCGATCTCGAACGTGACCGTCTTCTGGATGCCGTGGAGGTTGAGCTTGACAGTGACGGTCGAGCCGGGCTTCCAGTAGCTCTCGGGGCGAAAGTCCAGGCGGTTGCCGTTGAACCAGTGACCGACGACCCGCTGCCCGCTGCTCGAGCCGACCCGGATCTCCGACTCCACGGTCGCCTTGTCACTGATCGCCTTGTCGAAGGAGACCGTCACCGGCATGCCCACGCCGACGGTCGAGCCGCCCTCGGGGGAGAGATGCCCGATGAAGTCGTTGGCCGGGGAGACCGTGGAGATCGTGGCGTTCCCGGTGATGGAGCGCCCCTTGGTGTCCTCGGCCTCTGCGGCGATCTGATATTTGGTGGCCCGTTCCAGCCGGCCGTTCGGCTTCCAGGAGGTACCGTCCGCGGACAAGGTGCCCGGAATCTCGGTACCGCTCGCGACGGCGGTCATGGTCACCTTGGTGAGTTTTCCGTTACTGACGGTGACTTTGACGGAAGCTTCGATCCCGACGTCGAAGGCACCCTGCCCGGGCGTGATCTTTATTCGCGCGTCGGAAGCGTCTGCGGCCGCCTGATCCGCCCGCGCCTGCGGTTTCGGGGGATCGTTGGGGCTGGTCGCAGCGCTGCTGGTACCGCCGAGGGCCGTGACTACGAGTACGCCGCCAAGTACGCCGGCCGTAGCCACCAGCCCGGTGTGTCGTTTACGTACCGTGATCAAACGCTTCTCCCATGCCACTGGACTACGCGTACCTGCAAGCTGATCGCCGGAGGAAGTACAACCGGCTTGTAACCACTTATAGGCATGCATCTATCCAGAAGTGGGCAAATTGTGGTGAAGGCCACGCGCCAGGACGCAGACACGCCGCGAGGCAGGCGGACCCTCGGTCCGGGCACCACCGGGACGGTGTAGGAACCGCCCCACCTCCCAGCCGCACCAGGCATCACCGCGAGCGTGCCGTGCAGGAACTACCGGACGCTGTCTCGCTGCCTGAGGTGCAGCACCGGAGTACTGGTCAGCAGCGTTGTCCGGACACACAAGCCGCAGGACGACCGTCCGGACCACTCCGGCATCCCGCATCGCTTGAACCCTGCGCTGGCCGTTGATGAAGCCGTTGCTGATGTAGTCGTCACCGGAAGGCTGGATGGCGACGGGCGGGCGGTACAGGGAAGAGATCGCTTCTGATCGCGGACGTCACCACGGAGGAACTCACCGAGACCGTCCGCAGAATCCCGGCTGGCGACCGCAGACTGACCACTACCTGCGGCTCCTCGAAGCCCGACGTGACGCATCCCAGGGTCGGCAACCTGATCTTCCACCCCCGGCCGGACTGCTGGACGCCTCGCCTGAGCAGATCGTCCACGAAACTCTCAGATACCATCCGATCGCGCTGTGACCTGCAAGCTCCGGCAGCCAGCGGCCACCCCCGCTGTCGGCACGGGCGCGGGTTGCTGGCGAACCCAGGCCGACCCTGCTGCCCGGGGCGGCACGCGCGACGGGTGCCTCAGCGCTGGAAGACCGCTGTCGCCACAGGCACCGCCAGCAGCAGGCTGAGCCCGATCAGGGGCAGCCGATCCAGCCACAGGACGGCGGCGAACTCACGCAGGGTCGCGGAGAGCCAGTACGCGGGAGAAGTCGGCGCCCCCACGACGTGGACAAGGACGCCGGCGCGACGGGCCAGCAGGGCCGTGCGGTAGACGTGGAAGCCGCTGGTGACCACCGTGGCACGGTGCCCGGAAGCGGTGCGGTCCATGAGAGCCGCGCTGAAGCGGAGGTTCTGCCCGGTGTTCACGGAACGGTCCTCCCGCACGATCCGGTCGGCAGCCACCCCGCGTGCACGCAAGTAGTCGGCCATGGCGTCCGCCTCGGAGCGCACCTCGTCGTCGCCCTGGCCGCCCGAGACGACGAACACCACACCGTCTGCGTCCGGTGCGCCGGCGCCGTCGACCGCGAGGGCCCGCTCCAGCCTGCGGCGCAGCAGCGGACCGGGCCGGTCGCCATTGAGCCCGGCGCCCAGGACCACGACATGGGTGGTCTCCGGCGGCGGGGTGCTGCGGCCCCAGACGAACACATAGACGCTGAAGGCGAGGAAGAGCAGACTGAGGTATCCGGCCACCGCATTCACCGCCACCATGAGGGCACCCGCCACCTCGCCCCCGGCAGTCTGGACGACCGCGTCAAGGCCGAGCACCGCCAGCAGGGCGCAGCCGGCGACGCCGGTGGCCAGCAGGGACGCCTGCGGTCCGTAGCGCCGGACCAGAACGATGCTGTCGACCAGCAGGAGCAGGCCCAGCGCGAGGGTCATGAGCAGGGCGGCAACGGCGAGCACGGTCGCGACGGTGGGGTGAGTCTCCGCACTGCGGGCGGCCTCGCCGAGCCCGGCCGACGTCACCGCGAGGCAGAACAGGACAGCGGTGGAGAACCGGTGCGGCGCCAGCACGGCATGGACGACGCCGCCCACGGCGAACACCGCCGCGGCAACGTACTCCGGGTACTCCGTCACATCCCCCACCACTCCGCTCTCCCGCCCGCCGGGCCCGACCCCGTCCGCCCGTCGCCGCCTGCGCATTTCCGGCCCCGCGCACCGCTGCTGGGCCCGGTGCGGACGCCGCCGGACATCCTCGCAGACCCGTCGGAGCGCGCCGTGCGCGGGCGGGCGCCGACGCGATCAGCCGGGACCGGCGTACGCCCGTCGACCAGGTCAGATGCACCAGGAGCGCAGGAACTCGGCGACGGCGTAGATGCTCAGCCGGGTGTGTATTGACCCGCAGGGCTGTTGACGCGGGTGATGGGTGGCTGTCCGCCGAGTGCGGTGGGGCAGCGGTGATGGTTGTAGGTGTGAAGGAAGTCTGCCAAGGCTTCGGCTCGTTCTTGGTTGCCGGTGTAGGGCCGTAGGTAGGCCCATTCGTCGGACAGGGTGCGGTTAAGCGTTCGACCTTGCCGTTGGTCTGGGGCCGGTAGGCGCGGGTGAGCTTGCCAGTGGCGCCGAGATTGGCCAGTGCGGCCTTCCAGGCAACGCTCTTGCGGTAGGCCCAGGCGTTGTCGGTCCTGACCCGCTCGATGTGGGTGATACCGCAGGCGTGGAAGAACGCGGCCGCGCGGGTCGGGAAGCCCGCGCAGGTCGCGGCTTTCTCGTCGCTGTGGATCTCGCTGTAGGCGAGGCGGGAGTGGTCGTCGACGGCGGAGGGGACGTAGTCGAAGCCCATGCGGCTGCGGGTGGCCCGGCCGGCCCGGCGGCCCAGGGTCTTGTGGCCGCCACCGTCGGGGATATGGCGGGGAGCGATGAGTTCGCGGCGCGGGGAGAGTCGTATCCGATGTGTTCGACCACGACTGCCCGTACCGGAAGGCCGACCGATGAGTTCTCTCCGCGACACCCTGCAACAACGCGTCGACGACGGCACCGTGCCGGGGGCGGTGGGCCTGGTCGCCCGCGGCGAGGATGTCGAGGTGGTCGCCGTCGGCTCCGTCGACATCGAAGGAACCTCCGCGATGGCCCGCGACTCGATCTTCAGGATCGCCTCGGTCACCAAGCCCGTCACGGCGGCGGCGGTCCTGACGCTGGTGGAGGACGGGCGGCTGGCGCTGGACAGCCCGGTGGAGGAGTGGCTGCCGGAGCTGGCGAAGCCGACGGTGGTCCGCACACCCTCCTCGCCGGTCGAGGACGTGGTCCCCGCGGACCGGCCGATCACGGTCGAGGACCTGCTGAGCTTCCGGGCCGGCTGGGGCCTGCCCTCCGACTTCTCCCTGCCCGCCGCACAGGCCCTGTTCACGGTGCAGGATCACAGCCGCTCCTTCCAGGACTGGCCCGAACCGGACACCTGGCTGAGCCTGCTCGCCCAGGTGCCGATGCTTCACCAACCGGGCGAGGCCTGGCTGTACGGCACAGCGTCCGCCCTCCAGGGCATCCTGGCCGCCCGCGTGTCAGGCCGTGCCCTCCCCGACTTCCTGGCGGAGCGGATCTTCGAGCCGCTGGGCATGCGGGACACCGCGTTCGAGGTGCCCGCCTCGAAACGGCACCGCTTCACCTCCTCCTACGCTCCCGCCGCAGACGGCACCCTGCACCTGACGGACACCCCGGACGGCGCCTACAGCAGCCTGCCGCGCTTCCTGTCGGGCGGCGGCGGCCTGGTCTCCACGGCCGACGACCTCCTCTCCTTCTTCCGGATGCTCGCCGACAACGGCTCAACCCCGGACGGCACCCCCGTCCTCTCCCCCACCTCCGTAAGCCGCATGACCACCAACCACCTCACCGCCGCCCAGCGCGACGCCTCGGCCCTGTTCCTGGAGGGCCAGGGCTGGGGCTACGGCGGCCAGGTCGACGTCACCCCCGTCGACCCCTGGAACGTCCCCGGCCGCTACGGCTGGGTGGGCGGCACAGGCACGACAGCCCACGTCATCCCCACAACAGGCACCATCACCGTCCTGCTCACCCAGACAGCGATGACCGGCCCCACCACCACAGCACTGATGCGGGAGTTCTGGGGGTGCACGGTGCAGGGTTAGCAGCAGTCCGGCGGTACAGCAGTGGTGGAAGCCGACCTTGCCGGTGTGGACACAGACGGTCGAGCGTCCATCCAGGCGGTGGTGGTCGAACCGGACGAAAAAACCGCCGAATCAGTCAGGAGGTTTCCTTCAGCGGCTGTCTGTTGGTGGACGGGCGCAGGTAGCTGAAGGCATGGCCAACGTCAGGACACCGACGCCGGCCACGACACCAATCCGCGAGGTCGTATGGACCGTCCACGCTGGTCTCGAGGGTCAATGGCATGCCTTGGAAGCGCGATTCCACGAACGGGACGCCGCTGTTGACCACCTTGAGCGGTGCCGCCAGGCATGCGTAGAACTCGCCCCGGAAGCGTGATGGCTCTGCGAACGCTTTCCTTCGGACAGCATCAGGCAGCAGACTCACCCTCACGGCCTTCGTCGTGGTCACGTGCACCTTGGTCGGAGCACAGGATCAGACGAAGGCCACCCCCACGTCCGGCGAATACCCGGGTGAGCGAATTCGTTCGAGTCGCCATTCGAGGCCGTGGCACCATGTACCGGATGACGACGAACCGAAAGGTCCATGCCGCGTAGGCGGCCAGGACGGATCCGTGCCGGCGGCGCCGGCAGCCACCGGGCAACAGGTGCGCGGCCGGTCATCGACGGCCTGTCTTCGCGTGCGCTGTCCGAGATCATCGAACTCGAGCGCACCCGAAACTATCTGCAGCCGGACGACGTCAGCACGGCTGTGGGCCTGTGGAAGGACTACGTCCGCCAGCCCGAGCGTGCACTGTGGCACGACTACGAGTGGGGCAACGTGCACTGGTACTGCTGCGGCGACCCTCTCGAAGCCCGAGCTCTCCTCGACATCGTGATGCAGGCCTTGTCGCCACGAAGCGCCCGCGAACTTCGAAAGATCGTCAGCCGGTCAGACGTCGTCTGGAACCTTCCGTCCCCGCCCTACGACGCGGACGGAAAATAAAGAGCAAGTTCAGCGGCGCATCACGATGCAACGGATGCCTCCCGGCTCAAGGTCGTACCAACTCCCCCGCTCAAAATGAACGGTGACGATCGCAAGGTCCTGGGCGGTCACAGCGATGCTGCGACGGTCGGCCGGCTGCCGCTGGGCCATGGGTGTGGTGATCCCCCCCCCCCCCCCCCGGGGGGGCGGGGGGGGGGGCCGGGGGGCGGGGGAGGGCGTGGGAGGGTCAGACCCACGGGCGCGAACCCCCCCGGTCTAGCGA
>NZ_JBHWEL010000026.1:98250-100499 GCF_042734135.1 Streptomyces sp. NPDC059668
GCGCTCGGCGGCGGGCGGCCGCGGGGCATGGGGGTGGGTGCACCCCCCCCCCCCCCCCCCCGGGGGTCAGCGTGCGGTGTACCCGTTGAGCGATCGCGGTCTTGTCCGTCATGAACGCCAGGGCCAAACGCCTCGTGATCAAGTCAAACGAGGCGGTCGGCAGAGCGCGTGTCACGGCCTCGTCGTCCTCAAAATCCAGGCAGAGGGCGGTGAGCCGGGGTTCCAGGCCACTGTAGCGGTCGCGGACCGCAGCGACGGAGAACTGCGCCCAGTCGACAGCCAGGGTCGTGTACCCCAGACCAGCCAGGCCGGCCGCGTAGCCACCCAAGCCACATCCCACGTCCAGCGCTTGCTGTCCAACAGCGGGGAGAGTGTGCTCGGCCAGAATGCGCAGCTCCTTGTCATCAGCGCGGTGGAAGCCGCAGCTCGCAGCGAAGAGTTCTTCCCAACGGGCCACCGGAATACGCGGAGTGCCACCTGACCGCGCGCCAGTACGGCTTGAGGTACCGCTATTGGTCATGCGGCGCACCCGACATTGGTCACGTACTCGTACCTACCCCACTACCAGCCGGGACCCACCCCAACTCGTCTGGTACCTGGCAGGCGAACATGCCCAGCGGGAATCGAAAACCCCAGGCGCTCCACCTGTGCCGTTGGGGACCATAGGTCCCGTGACCGCCAGAATCGCCGGATCCGGAAGCAGAGATCCGGAGCGGATCGCCGAACTTGCCTCCAGGGCAGGCGACAATGTGAAAATCCAGCACATCGCACCTGTCGGTACGGAACCTCCCGCAGCAGCAAAGACCCCTCTTCCCGCGCAGTGGACACAGCTCGATTCAGCAGTCGACCTCTCGGTCTTTCGTACAGAGTCCGGAGCGCAGCTCCTGCGATCCGGCGACGAAGCCGCCGAACCGCCCGAGGCGGGGTCCGGCACACCGTGCTCCACGCCGCAGGCCGGACGACGAGGAGCTGTAGGTGAACTCGGCAAGATCAATCGCACCGGGATTTCCTGTACCTCAACTACTCATACCCGTAGGAGCCCGTGAGTTCAGGAGAACTGACGGGTTTGTGGTGGGAACCCGCGGATGGGTGTACCGATTTCCGGGTGCGGCCCGTTGGGTTCGTTGTGAACCCGCGCGCGTGACCTCGCTGGTGTGGGGGTGCGCGTGCCGTCCGGACTCGGTTTCACACTTCGTCGCGGTGCATGAGGTGGCCGTCGACGAGCTGCCAGTGGTGCTGGTGGTCAGTCAATTGCCAGGTCTCGTCCGCAGCGATCGCCTGCGTGATCCATTCGTGCAGTTGCGGGAGGGCCTGCGCTCGTAGAACAGCGCGGGTGACAGCACGATCGGTGGCATCGACAGGGTGGACGTCTATACGGAAGCCGACCATTTCCGGGTGGATGCCGCGGCCGTACTTACGAGGGTGAGGAGCGACCCATGCCGTTCCCAGGACGATGGACCCGCTGTCATGCCCCGTGAGGAACCGCAGGTCCGTGACACGACTCCGGTAAGAGCCGAGACACTCGTCAATGTCGGTGGTGGTCAGAGGCCACGCACGGTGGCGGGGCAGTCTTCGTTTCCGTGCGGACATAGCAAGCAGAATGGCAGAAGTCACCGCCGGCCCTCTCAGGTTTGTTCGGCTACCTGCTCCAGCAATGCCCGTGCGGAGTCCGCGTAGCGCATCCCGGTCACGCCGTACCGGCCTCGACCCGCGATCCGGGTGAGGTGTTGCTGCCCCCGGCGGACGAGGGTACGGACAGATCACAGACGTCCCCCGGCGCGGACCGGGTGACGTGGTGTTAGAGCCGTGCGAGGGTATGGCGAACGTCACCTCGTGCGGTCTCACCGCGTGCCCCGCGCCTCCACCGTGCTGCCGCGGACTACTGTTTGTACGGCGCGGACAACGTCGCGCTCAGCTCCGGGATGTGCGCCCGCGCCAGGTGGCGTGGCGAGAGCGGTTCGCCGATCACAGTGGCGGGTCCGCGCCGGATTCACACCGGCTTCCTCGTTCCGCCGTCGCCTTGTCGCAGCCCATCATCGCATCCGGGCGAAGCCGCGTTGCGCGGGGGAACGCGTCGGTCGGATTCGTCGAAGTCTCCGGTCGTGGGATGGTTCGGCGCACTTCTCGGGCCGCTCGCGAGCGGCCTCCCGCCCCCCGCCCGAGCAGGGGGGGGGACCGTTAACGGGCGGGGAATGGGTAATCACAAACGACCACACGGGGGCCGGGTTTTTTTATACCCCGGCCCCCCC
>NZ_JBHWEL010000026.1:100509-109536 GCF_042734135.1 Streptomyces sp. NPDC059668
GTCGTTCTACGTGGGGGGGGGGGGGTGGGTCCGCCCCGCGGCCGCGCCCGCGCGCGCCCGCCCGCCGGCCGCCGGCCGGCCCGGGGCGGGGGACGGAGACCGGCGGGTCAAGGGATCAGCACATCGGACGACGCGGGCGCGGGTTGATGATCTCCCCGGTCCGCGCGCTCCTCGCCCCTCCACGGTGGTGCCGGTCAGGCGGGGGGCAGGTCGGTTGTGGCGGCGGATTCCTTCTGCGTCTCCAGTTCGGCCAGACGCTCGGTCAGGGCGTCGTGGAGGAACCTGTAGGAGTCGCTGCCCAGGACCAATCGGCGCGGCGCAGGGGTCCGTCCGGCGCAGGCGATGATCGCGGCGGCCATCCTCACCGGGTCACCGGCGGCCGGCGGGGCCGTGCGGACGCCCCGGACCATGGCGGCCGGGGTGCCGTCGTAGGCTGCCAGCGGCTCGGCGAGGCGGGAGCCAGCGGAGCGGAACCCGGTGCGCGCGCCGCCCGGCTCCACGATGGTGACTCCGATACCGAAGCCCTGGACCTCCTTGGCCAGGGAATCCATGAAGCCCTCGATCCCCCACTTGCTCGCGTGGTACATCGTGGCGCCCGGGTGCGTGGCCTGGCCACCGTAGGTCGACAACTGGATGATGCGGCCACCGCCCTGCTCCCGCAGGTGGGGCAGCGCCGCCCGGGCGACCTGGATGGAGCCGGTCAGGTTGGTGTCGATCTGATGCTGCACCTGTTCGTCGGAGAGTTCCTCCGCCGCACCGAAGAGCCCGTACCCGGCGTTGTTCACGACGACGTCGATCCGGCCCAGTTCCGCGAATGCCTGATCCACCACCCGGCGAACGGCGGGAAAGTCGGTGACGTCCAGCGTCGCCGACCGCAGCCGATCCCCGTAGACGGACTTCAGGTCGGCCACGGAGTCCGGATCGCGGACCGTGCCGAACACCCAGGCACCATCCGCGAGCAGCCTCTCGGCCATACGACGGCCGAAACCGCTGCTCACACCCGTGATCAGCCACGTCTGCGCAGTCATGTTCCACTCCATGTTTCAGGGGAGTCGGCCGGTCGGCCGACCCGGTCCATGCTCGGACCGTGGCACCGACCGGGGCATCTGCGAAGTCACCGGTCCGGTCACCGGTGGACGGCCGTCGCCACCGAGGCCTCATGGGCAGGGCCCGGTTCGTATGCCGGTCACCCCGGTGCGAGGACACGCGACGGCGGCACCGACCGACCCCTCCGACCTCTCCGCCCGGGGATATCCTGATCACGCAATGCCCCGTCCCCGAACCTCCGCCCTCATCGGCCGCGACCGAGAACGCGCCGAGATCGACACCCTGCTCAGGCGTGCCGCCGCGGGCGAGGGTGGTGCTCTGGTTCTGCGCGGAGAACCCGGGATCGGGAAGACCGCCCTGCTCGACCACGCCGCGACCCGGGCGGCCGGAGCGGCCGTGCTGCGCACCACGGGCATCGAGCAGGAGTCGAACCTCGCCTTCTCGGGTCTGTACGGTCTCGTCAACCCGCTCGCGGACACGCTCCTCGCCCTGCCCGCGGCCCGCTCCGCCACGCTAGCCGCCGCCACGGGACTGTCCGAGGCCACCGAATCGGCGGTGCCCGACCGCTTTCGCGTGGCCACGCAACTGATGATGCTGCTGGCCTCGGCGGCCGAGCGCCGACCGCTGGTGATCCTCGTCGACGACGCCCAGTGGCTGGACCGGCCGTCCAGCGACGCCGTGCTGTTCGCGGCCCGGCGCCTCCGGGCGGAGGCCGTGGCCGTGCTGATCGCGGTCCGCGACGGGGAGCCACCCGGGCTCCCCACACCCGGTCTCGATGAACTCCTCGTCGAGGGCCTGACCGAACCGGAAGCCACCGCTCTGCTCGCGCGCGCCGAGAAGGACCTGGCACCGACGGTGCGGACGCGCCTCCTGACCGAGGCGCACGGCAACCCCTTGGCGCTCATGGAGCTCCCTGTCAGCCTGTCCGAGGAGCAGCTCCGCGGTGACGCACCACTGCCGGAGACCATCCCGCTCACGCCACGCATCCGGCGCATGTTCCATGAGCGCGTCGAACGGCTCCCCGAGACCACCCGGGCGGCTCTGGTGCTCGCCGCCGCCGACAACACCGGTGACGCGGCCGTGGTCCTGCGGGCGGCCGCCACGCTGGACCTGCCGGGCGACGCCCTCGACGCCGCCGAGCACGCCGGTCTGATCCACACCCACGGCGGCCGCATCACGTTCCGGCACCCGCTGGTGCGCGCGGCGGTCTACGACGGCACGACCCTCAGCCGCCGCCGTGACGCCCATCAGGCCCTTGCCCGGGCTCTGCCGGGGCAAGAGAACACGGATCGCCGTGTGTGGCACCAGGCCCTGGCCACGGTCGAGTACGACGAGGGGATCGCCGCCGCGCTGGAGGAGTCCGCGCGGCGCGCCACCCGGCGAGCCGCCCACGCTCCGGCCGCGGCGGCTCTGCTGCGTTCTGCCGAACTCACCACGGACGGTGGTCTGCGGACCCGGCGGCTGACCGCCGCGGCCGAGGCCCTGTGGGCGGCGGGCCAGGCCGAACCCGCCCGCTCCACGGCCGAGCGCGCCCTGGTGCGGGCCGAGGGGGAACAGGCCGCCCGTCTGCTGCGCCTGGGCGGCATCATCGAGGCTCGCGCCGGCCATCTCGGCAGTGCCTACGACCAGTTGCTGGAGGCGTCCCGAACCGGTGACGACCCGTCAGGCATGCTGGAGACGCTGATCGAGGCGGCCGGCCCCGCTTTCTCTCTGAGCGACGCCGGACGGCTCGCGGTGCTGGCCGACCTGACAGCGGCCGCCACCCCTCGCACGGCCCGCGAACGCCTCATCGTCCATCTCGTCCAAGGCCACGCGAAGCTCCTCACCGGAGCGTATGGGGACGCGCAGGACCTGCTCGACGCCGCCGCCGAACTGGCGAGCACGGCCGACGACCCGAGGGCTCTCATCTGGGCGGCCCGTGCGAAGTCCGTCGCCCACGGGATGGGCGCCGGGCTGGGGCACGCCGACCGGGCGGTCCGGCTGGCACGGCGCCAGGGGCTGATCAGCCTGCTGCCCCTCGCGCTCGCCCAGCAATCGGCGGACCTGATCGGGGTCAGCAGTTACGACCTCGCCCACGCCGCCGCCGAGGAGGGCGAACGGCTGGCCGCGGAGCTCGGCCAGGGCAGAGCGACCCACCTCGATCACATGGCCATGGTCGAGGCGGTGCGGGGCCGCTACGACGAGGCCCGCGACCACGCCGAGGAAGTGCTCCGCCTGACCCGGCACAACGGGTCCGCGTATCACGCGGCCCTCGCCCGGTGGGCCCTCGGCTGTGCCGAACTCTGCGCCGGCCAGCCGGCCGAGGCCGCCGAGCGTCTGGGTCCGGTGACCGCAGTCGGCACTCCTGCCTTCAACCCCGTCGTCGGTTTCGCCGCCATGCCGGACGCCGTCGAGGCGCTGGCTCGGACCGGCCGGTCCGAAGAGGCCACGAACCTCACCCGTACCTTCGCCGCCTGGGTCGACGCGGCGCCGACCGACGCCAGGCGGGCCCTCCTCGCCCGCTGCCGGGCCCTGCTGGACGACGCGGAGGCGCAGGAGCACTACGAGAACGCCCTCGCCCTCGCCGCCGCGCTGCCACCGTGGCAACGCGCCCGCAGCGAGCTTCTCCACGGAGAGTGGCTGCGGCGTCGACGCCGCGGGAGGGAGGCGCGGACCCATCTGCGCACCGCACACGAACTGCTCACCGGGATCGGCGCCCTGCCCTTCGCAGCGCGCGCCGCGGCCGAACTCCGTGCGACGGGGGGAACGACGTCGCGGACCGGTCCCAGTGCCGCCAGCCGGCTCACTCCGCAGGAGTTCCAGATCGCCACACTGGTCTCACAGGGCATGACCAATCCGCAGATCGCGGACCAGCTCTTCCTGAGTCCGCGCACGATCGACTATCACCTGCACAAGGTGTTCGCGAAGCTTCACCTCACCTCGCGCACCCAGCTCGTCCGCCACGGACTGCCGCATCTGGTGGATCCCGGCTCCTGAACCAGGCCCCTCTGGCCGGCTCAAGCGGCGGCTGTCAGAGGGACGTTGGCTTCCCATACGAACCCGTCCGGGTCGGTGAACGGGCCGGTGGCGCCGGAGAGGACGATCCGGTGCGATCCGGTGCCGTCGGCGGAGACACTCGCGTCCTTGGCGAGAGCGCGGCGCTTGTACAGGGCCGGCTTGACGGAACCCGGCCCGGCGACGAACTCCACGTACTTGCCGCCGAAGCTCTTCCCGACGATGAGGCCCCGCTCCACGTAGAACCGCTTGGCGGCCTTGACGTCCTCGACGCCCAGCAGGAGGACGATCTCGTCGAAGGCGCGAGTGACCGGGCCCGTGTCCTTCTTCGCCGACGTCGCGATCTTCCAGATCGTGCCGTCCGGGGCCTGGACGACGCCACCGTAGCCCCACAGCGACTTCGCGGTGGGCTTCAGGGCGGTGGCGCCCGCTTCCAGGGCCGCGCCGACCAGGGCGTCGACGTTGCCCGGCTGGGACACCACCAGGGACAGGGTGAACCCGCGGAAGCCCGTCGTGGGTGCCTGGGAGTCACGCAGGCGCACGTGCGACGGATCCAGTCCGAAAGCGGTGGAGTAGAAGCGGGCGGCGGCCGTGGTGTCGGCCACCTCGAGGGTCACGTAATCGATGGACTTCATGACCTCGACGGTAGGGGCCGCCGGGCCACCGGCGCTTCTCGAAAACTGCCCGGTTGCCCGAGGCGGAACAAACCATCTGCGTTGAGGCCCCCCACAGTGGTGTCTATCTGTCTATCCCTGCGTACTCGAAGAAACCGACCAGGCGGCACATTTCTGCCTGCAGCTTCTCCTCATGAGGATCAAGTCGTTCGTGGCCAGGTGACCGGCCCGGTGGTGTCATGGATGTTCACCGCCTCCCCGTCGCGTAGGCAGCGGTGCGATAGCCCGTACTTGGTGAGATGGGCGGCGGCTCGCTCTGCTCCTTCCGCGTCACGGTGTTCGGATCGCCAATGGGGAACGATTCGGAAGGGCACCAGGCAGAGGCACTTGGGTGCGATAGCCGACGGATAGCCTTCGGGCAGGACGGTTGGGTCATCGATGAGGTCGATGCCCTGGAGGTCCGGGCCGGCGACGCAGGCTCCTGCTGAGTAGCCGCCGTAGGTGAACTCGGTTCAATGCAGCTGCGCTTGAAGGGCATCGCGGAATCCGGCCTGCGTCATGGCGCGGGCCAAGACGAACGCATTAGAGGGGGTGGCCGCAGGTGGTGCAGGTGCCGGTCCAGCACCTCAGCAGGTCCTGGAGTGCGTCGAGGGTCTGGTAGAGACTCGGGCTGGTGCCTGGGCTTTGGGGTCGAGCCTGCGGAGGGTGAGGAAGGCCTGGGCTGCGGTGACGAGGGTGACGTGGTGGTGCCAGCCGCGCCAGGTGCGGCCCTCGAAGTGGTCCAGGCCCAGGCCGTGTTTGAGTTCGCGGTTGTCGTGTTCGATCCGCCAGCGCATCTTCGCCCACCGCACCAGGTCGGCGGTTGGTGTGGTGGCGGGCAGGTTCGATATCCAGTAGTCCGTCGGGGCATCCTGGCCGTCCGGCCATTCGACCAGGAGGGTCTGGGCGGGCAGAACGCCGTCCCACTGGTTGCGGCCGCCGCCGGCTTCCTGGGCAGCGGCCAGGGACTGTTTGCCCGCGGGCCGCACGGCCAGCACCATGAACCGTGAGGTCATCGCGCCCTTGCTGCCCTGCCGCCAGGTCACCTCGGTGAACCGCTCCGCACCCGCCTCCGTCGCAAGGGAGGAGATCGCTCGCGGCGGGGTGCGGTAGCGGGGAAGGGTGGGCGGCCCGAGCCCGCCATAACCGGGCCGGTGCGGCTCGACATCCTCGGGGTGGGCGACTTCCTTCCCGCTCAGAGCCAGGACATAGGACAAGCCCCGTTCCTCGAGACCGAGCCGGAAGGGGGTACTGATGCCGTAGCCGGCGTCGGCGACCACGACCGGGGCCGTCAGCTGCCACGTTGCGAGTGTGTCCAGGAGATCGAGTGCGAGACGCCATTCCTCCTGGTGCACCACGTTGTCGGGGACTCCTGCCCGGCGGCAGCGGCCTGGCTCGTCCGTCCATTCCCGTGGTAGATACAACTGCCACTCGAGCGGGCACGATGCGGTGTCGCTAGCGGCATGGACACTGACTGCGACCTGGCAGTTCGCCCGTTTCCCGAGTGCTCCTCAGTACTGGCGGGCCACGCCGACCGACGCCTTGCCGCACTTGGGGAACGACACGTCGTCGATCACCCACACCTCGGGCTGGACAACTCCGGTCAAGCGCTCGGCGATCCGCTGCCTGACCGGCAGCGGATCCCATGGCGACTGATTCACGAACTGCTGCGGGGCCTGCATGTTCCCGTCCGGCAGCCGCTCGGCCATCGGCTGGATCGACTTCCGCCGACCATCCAGCATCAGGCCCCGCAGATAGCACTCACCCCTGGCCCGCTGATCCCTACGCGGCACCGAGGCAAAGACATCCGCCACAAACATCGCCAACGCCGCCCGTAATCGGTTCACTTCATGCGCATCCACGCATCCCAACATGCTCTTGATCAGCACAAACGGAAAGACCTAACGAAGCACTACTAGGAGTGTGGCGACCAAGCCGATGCGCCAGCGTGCGTGGGCCCCTGCCTCGCGGGGCGAGGCGGGGGATCCGCTGTGTGTACCTATTAGTCACCACGATGATCACCCGGCCCGTGCCTGTTTGCTGCGCACCCCAACCGGTCACAACCCGACCAGCCGGACGACCCCGGAACTTGCAACCACCCTGGGTCGGCAGGGAACGGCCGCAGGTAAGGTGTCTATTCACGGAATTGTCGTTTGCAGTCCTCGACGAAGCCGGAGAACTCGCGTAGCGCCCAGATGATCTCGATGTCGAGATATTCTCTCAACGGGAGCGTTGCCATGAAGATACGATCCAGCTCATCTGCGGATTCCGCATCGATCACGGCGATGACGCGCCGCTGGCCAGCCACTTTGTACATGCGGACGACATTTACCTTACCGCCGACTTCCTCTTGCTCTCTCACTTGATAATCCCACATTTCATCGAAGCTCATGCGACCCTCGATGTTCCAGCGCATCTGGACGTAGAAAAGCATGCCGCACACCCCGAGTCGTCGTCCGCATCAGCCTTTCCGCGCAGTCCTCACGCTCGTGTTGAAGATGTGACGCACCTTTTTCCGTCGTCACGTCACGAGCCGACTGGGTAACTCCACGCTATTCCTCTCCACCGTAACCGGCATCTTGGATGCGCGAGCACGCGGACAGCGGGTTGGGGGCCGTAGCGAGTCCGGAAGTGAGGGTGAAGGAAGCGACTCCAGGTGCTTGAGCAGCCCGAAGCGCGGCCGCTCCCTGTGGAACTCGATGACCCACCCGCCGACGAAGAGGCCGAGAGGCTCGAACTTAGAGGATGTCTCACGTGGTGAGCTTTGCGAGTCTCTTGTAGCAGGTGAGGGTTGCGGCGAGGCCGAGAAAGGCGAGGAAGTGGTTGCCATTTCGCTCGTATCGGACCGTGAGGCGGCGGTAGCCGAAGAGCCACGCGATCGACCGCTCAATCTTCCAACGGTGCCGGCCGAGGCGCTCGCCGGACTCGATGCCGGGGCGGGCGATCCGGGGGACGAGACTGCGATCACGGAGCCAGCGCAGGTGCTCCGCGGAGTAGTACGCCTTATCGGCCCGGACTTTCACCGGCCGCCTCCGGCGGGGGCCGCGCCGTGAGCGAACTGCGGGTATCCCGAGAATCAGCGGCTTGAACGCCCGGCTGTCATGGAGGTTCGCGCCCGACACTGCCACGGATAGCGGCAGGCCCTGGGCTTCGGACAGAACATGTAATTTGCTGCCCTTCTTACCTCGATCGACCGGATTTGCGCCAGTCAATGATCCCCCCAGCTTCGCCCGCACCGACGCGGCATCGACAATCGCGGACGACCAGTCCAACTCACCCCTGGCACCGAGCTCGTCCAACACCGCCCGGTGCAGCCTGCGCCACAACCCGGCTTTGGTCCACATGGTGAACCGACGGTGCGCGGTGGCCGGTGAGACACCGAACGATTCCGGCAGATACCGCCACGCGCATCCGCTTGTCAGCATGTACACCACGGCCGCAAATACCGCCCGCTCGTCCACCGGAGCGGTACCACCGCCCTGCGGACGGGAAACGAACCTCGGCAACAACGGAGCTGTCAGCTTCCACAGTTCGTCCGACACCAACCGACGCGACAGATCAACACCCACGGTCCAACACCATGCCGAATCAGTAAACGACCGTGACTGAGTGCTACAAGTCGGCCGCTGACGTCCCTTCAGTCAGTCAGATCGGAGGGAGCCTGCGGTCGCGTGTTCGGCGGAAGTGGTCGCCCGAGAGGTGCCAGCGGCACCATTTGATCACCGACGCTCCGATGAGGAACCCCGCCAGTCCGCCGACAATCGCAGCAGTGGACTCGAACATGAACCCGCCCCAAGCGACAGCCATGCCCGCCGGCTGGAGCCAGACCACGATCGGCTCCCCTGAACCGCGCAAGACATCCCAGGTCAGGCCTCCAATCAGGGCCAGACCGCCCAGGACGGCGACAACAGGTACCCCGTTCGGCGTGACGGACAAGGCTATGACTGGCATGGATGCAACTCCGAAACTCGGGCAACGCGGGAGCGCCGTACTCAGCACCTGTCGGCATCGATCCCCGATTGTGTCAGAGCTGCCTGTTCCTCGGCAGGCGGGCCGCAACGGTCAGGTCAGCGCTGCCTTCAGTAGTCCGGCCACGTAGACCCACACGCCCAACTGACCAAAACGCACGAGTTATCGGACTATGAATAGCGAGTCGTCACACCAACCACGTGAGACATCCTCTTAACCTCCGGCCTTGAACGGAGGGTTGTGTGGGGTCACTCACCTGGGAATGTGCGGGGGGGAAAGCGGACGGTCGCGCGTGTGGGCAGGTGTCCGCCTGTGGACATTTTCGGGGGAAATTTGACACGGTGGCGCACATGCCAATGCCCAG
>NZ_JBHWEL010000027.1:0-50185 GCF_042734135.1 Streptomyces sp. NPDC059668
TCCGCGCGGCCGGTGACCAGGTCCACGATGCAGCCCATCGACGCCATCAGGAAGACCTGACGGTGGAGAGCGGTGAGGAGTTCCTCCGGCCAGCCGGCCGGGTTGAGTGCCTGGGTCCTCGCTCCGCGCGTGCTGGTCCGCTTGGTGACTCGGGCGCGGTGGCCCGTCTTCAGGTCCGGGTTCTCCCCGGTCAGTACCCAGCAGCCCAGGCCCCGCCCGGCTACGACCATCTGGCGGCTCATGGGCAGGTTGATCACCCCGAGAGCGGGACCGTGCTCGTCCTCGTAGGCGAGGTCATTCGAGAAGAGTGGCCACCGGCGGGTGAACGATGTGGTGCCGTTGATGGGGTCGATGATCCATCGTCTCCCTGACAGCCCGACGGTCGATCCCTTCTCCTCGCCGTAGATGCCGTCCTCTGGCATACGGCGGGCCAGCTCGTCCCTGACCAGCTCTTCGACTGCGAGGTCGATCTCGGTGACTTCGCTGCCGTCTTCCTTGCGGCGACTTCCCCACTCTCCGAAGAAGCCCTGCACGGACACCTGGCCCGCCCGAGTGGCCAAGCCGACAGCGAAGGCGAGGAGCTCTCGGTCAGCGGGCGGAGCGTCGAATGTGTGATCCATCTGGTGAGCCTGTCACGACTTCCGACACCAAGGTGCACCCTCCCTCAACCCGCCAGTTGAGGGCAACGTTCGGAGTCGGCGTAGGCAGATGATGCTGCGGCGAGTCGGAGTGGACCGAGGTGGAAATCGGCGCGTACTTCGTCGTGGATCCGCAGGCGTTTGAACTGGTGGAGCTATGCGAAGCTTCGTTCGACCACCCACCGGCTTTTCCCCAATCCGGAGCCGTGAGCGGTGCCTTTGCGGGCGATCTTCTTGCCGTCGTGGCCGATCACGCAGGGCTCGTAGGACGGCATCGGCTCCACGGTGTCCCGGATCATGTCCACCACCTGGAGGACCTGCTTGTGGACCTTCGTCCCTTCGGACAGGCCAACAATCCGCAGGTCGTCCCGGACAGACGTGACCCTTGACGGGACACGCAGGCTCTCACGATCCCCCATCGGGCAGCCCACCCCTGCTCAGCCTGAGAAATCCCGCTCGTCCCGCAGGCGGGCTGCCTGCTCGCGAAGCGCCGCGACCGTCGCAGCCGTCTCCGCACGCAGACGCACAGCCTGCTGCCGCAACGCCTCTAGAGACGCAGCCGTCTCCTCCTCAAGCTTGCTCGCTAGAGCTTCCAGAACTTCCGGCATCGCTGTCTCAACCACGTCTGCCCCAGTGGACAGCTCCTCAGCTCGCACGGACACGCCTCTCGTTGACCGGCCAGACCCCAGAACCACTGAGACGTCCCAGCGGCACCACATCTTCCCATTCCGTACGAACGAGCGACATCAAAACTCAGTGACGTTGATCAAGGAAGACGTCCCGAACCGATTCCCCTAGTCATCGAGTAACGACTCCCCGGAGAACAGACATAGCCACCCGAACGTGAAGACCAGGCGCAGGAGGCTCACCGCAGACAAACGCGCCGGGCTCACGCACTCGGACTCAACTGGGCGTGAGGACAACGGAGGTGGTCGGCGAGGATGCCGTGCGCGGCCTGCACACCATCAGCAACCCCGTTCGGTACCACCGACAGAGGGAGCCCTGATCCCCGCCGAGGCCGTGCCTCCCATCCGGCTACACGGCGGCGTGGATCCGCCAGAAAATCGACTCGCCGCGGACTTCACCGACACCAGCTGCCGGACGTCTGCAGCGGTCTGCACGGCTACGCGCGACGGCCGACGAACCAGGTGCGGAGTGTGTGCGAACCTGGCTGTCGGTTGAGGCTGACAAGTGACACGACAAGGGGCGGTGGAGGAGCAATGCGCGAGGCATTTCACGAGGAACTGGGCTCGATCGGCGACAGCCTGGTGGAGATGGCGAACCTGGTCGGATCGGCCATCGGTCTGGCCACCACCGCACTTCTGGACGCCGACCTGAAGCTCGCCGAGAACG
Source organism: Streptomyces sp. NPDC059668 (assembly GCF_042734135.1). Classification (NCBI taxonomy): domain Bacteria; kingdom Bacillati; phylum Actinomycetota; class Actinomycetes; order Kitasatosporales; family Streptomycetaceae; genus Streptomyces; species Streptomyces sp. NPDC059668. The sequence goes on from NZ_JBHWEL010000027.1 coordinate 1,992, forward strand.
TGATCTCCGCCGAGAGCAAGGTCGACGACCTCCAGCGCGATCTGGAGAACCGCGCGATCGCGATCCTCGCCAGACAGCAACCCGTCGCCACAGACCTTCGGACCGTGGTCACCTCGCTGCGTATGAGCGCGGACCTGGAACGCAGCGGCGACCTCGCCGAGCACGTGGCGAAGCTGGCCCGGATGCGCTTCCCCGAGAAGGCCGTGCCACGGGACCTGCGCCGCACCATCCTGGAGATGGGCCAGCTCGCCCAGCGCCTGATGGCACAGGCCGCCGAAGTCATCATCACCCAGGACGTCGAAGCAGCCCTTCAGCTGGAGAAGGACGACGACCGCATGGACGAACTCCACCGCATGGTCTTCCAGCACCTGATGGACAAACAGTGGCACCACGGAGTCGAGACAGCCGTCGACGTCACCCTGGTCGGACGCTACTACGAACGATTCGCCGACCACGCCGTGTCCGTCGCCCGACGCGTCATCTACCTCGTCACCGGCGAACACGCCGACGAGACGACCACGGAGCACCCCCCAACCGTGTAACCCCACAGCCTGCGGCAACGACCGAGCCAGGCCGCAGCCCCGCAGCGGCCCACCTGATAGCGGACGTCGGCGTCGACCTGCCCAGGCTGCGGAGAGCCCGCTTCTTCCTCGCCCACCTGGTAGAACCCTGTTTTTCGCGCGGTGCGGTTGCCGCGGATATGTTGCTGCCGCCTTGGTCCCCGAGTTCGCCCCCGGGGACCAGGGCGCCCGGGCAGGGAGCTCAGGACCCGGCAGATCCCCAGCCCGGGTTCCCGGAGCCTGCTAGGCGGGGCGTACCTCCACGGCCCGTACGGCCGCATCCGCACGCTCGATCGCGTAGATGACCAGCTGCCCCTCCGCGACCACGTCCACGAACCTCACCGCTTGCGCCTTAAACGGAACGTGTTCCTCACCGCCACAGGGCGCGATCAACCCCAGCCCCTGCGCAGGGTCGAACGAAATCACCTTGCCGGCCCGCAGAACGCTCCGCACACCGCCACCTCTCCTCCGACGCCACCGGCCACCGCCCTCAGCCACTCGCGTACCGGAAGGTAGAGCAACCCGACATCCCCCGAACAGAGCACACAACACGCGCCCCCGCGCAGCAAAGGCAGACGGCCCGGTCAGGCTCACCGCAGGCGAACTCTCCAGCACCTCGCCACGCCTCCCGGTCCCACTCCGCCTACCCTCTCGGCAACAGGTCCGTCACGAGCAGCGAGCATGAAAGCCCCGCCGGCACCGGCCGCGGGCCAGACCGAGCCGATCCCCCGATGCACCGGCCCGGCGAAGCCAGACGACGTGCGTCGGCCCGCTCCCCGATCGTGGTCGACGGACAGGAGAACCCGGTGAAACTCAGGATTTTTCTGCCGCCCGCACGATCCAGGCGAGCCAAGCTCACCGCCGACAAGCTCGCGCAGCTCGCCGCGCTCGGACTCGACTGGGCTGCCTGCCCCGTCAACAGATGCCTGTCCCCCCGGGTTTGGTGGGCACCGACCCGCCGGAGCGCGGAGCCCGCCGGCCGAAGCGCAGCCCCACCCCGTCAGGGCCCTGATCCCACACCAGGACCGCCCATACGGTCTAACCAGCTGTTTCCTTCCCTCTTGACAGAAGCCTGCGCAACAGCGAGCGCAACAGCTGTGTCAACAGCTCGCGCAACTACAGCGTCCGCACCGGCCGGACCGGGATTCTCGCCATGTCGTGGCCGACCACTGGACACCGCACCGCCCGGCGGGCGGGGGCTGGCAGACGGCTCCCGCGACCGCGTGTCGGCGACGGCTGAAAAGTGGACCAGTGGCGGCGCCTGGGTTCTGAGAGATCCAAACGAAATGATCTTCGAGGTGGTTGGATCACGTCGGGAGCGTTGATCGGGGGTTCGGGGTGGCTCGGCCGAAGCCGTGGGAAGTCGAGGACGAGTGGACGCCGCAGCGGCCCGTCAGGCGGCCGCGGCGGCCCGTACGTCGTCGTGGGCGGCTTCGAGACGGGCAGCCGCCTCGGCGCGGGTACAGCCGGCGAGCAGCATGACGATCGCGGTCTTCGCGTGTCCGCCGGCTTCCTGGAGCGCGGCCGCGGCGGCGTCGGGATCGGCGCCGGTGGCCTGGGCGACCATGCGCCGCGCCCGGTCCACGAGCTTCTCGTTGGTGGCGCGCAGGTCGACCATCAGGTTGCCGTAGACCTTGCCGAGCTGAACCATCGTGGCGGTCGAGAGCATGTTGCAGACCAGCTTCTCGGCCGTGCCGCCCTTGAGACGGGTGGAGCCGGTGAGGACCTCGGGGCCGGTGGGGACCTCGATGGCGACGTCCGCGTGACGGCTGATGACGGCGTCGGTGTTGCAAGCGACGGAGACGGTCGCCGCGCCGGTCGCGCGGGCGTGCCGCAGGCCGCCGACGACGTAGGGGGTGCGGCCGCTCGCGGCGAGCCCGACCACGGTGTCGCGGGCGGTCAGACCGATGGCGTCGAGGTCGGCGACGGCGAGCTCGGGGTCGTCCTCCGCGCCTTCCACCGCGAGGACGAACGCGCCGGGGCCGCCGGAGAGCAGCCCGACGACCACGTCGGGCGAGGTGCCGAAGGTCGGCGGGCATTCGACGGCGTCGAGCAGGCCGATCCGTCCGCTGGTACCGGCACCGAGGTAGACGAGCCTGCCGCCCGCGCGCAGCGACGCGGTGATCTTCTCCACGGCCTCGGCGATCCGCGGCAGCGCGGTGCGCACCGCCAGGGCGACGGTCTGGTCCTCGTCGTTCATGGTGGCGAGCAGTTCGGTGACCGGCATGCGGTCCAGTTCGGCGGTCCGCTGGTTGCGGGTTTCGGTGCCGAGGGTGCTGAGGTCCACGTGCGGTCGTTCCTTTCGGGTGAGCGCTGCCGTTCCCTTCGGGTGAAGCGCTGTCGTTCGGTGGTGAGGGAGGGGTGCGCGGCGCCGGCGGGTCGGTCGGCACCGGCCGGTGGTCTTGGCGGCACCGCGCGGTCACCTGTGTGTCGGAGGCCGGTCGCCACGCCGGTCCGTCGTCACCCCGGGGGTGCCGCCACGGGCGGGAGTTCGGCCGCCGGCGTGGCGGCGGGTTCCGTCCGCGCGTCAGAGGGCGGGGTGGCGAGTGCCTCGTCGGAGGCGGGCCGGCGTGCCGCGGGGGTGCTCCGGTGCCGCTGCACCGCTCCGTACGTACGGTGCAGGGCCGCGGTGGTGGCGTCGTAGGAGCGCTGGGCGACCCCCACGAACAGGCAGTCGATGAGGGCGAGTTGGGCGATGCGGCTGACGGTCGCGCCGGAGCGGAACGGCATCTCGCGCGCGCAGGTGGTGAGCACGAGGTCGGCGGACTCGGCCAGTGGTGAGCGGGCGAAGTTGGTCAGGGCGATCGTGGTGGCGCCGTTCTCGGCGGCTGCCCGCAGGGGCTCGATCGTGTCCGTCGTCTCGCCGGAGTGGGAGATCGCGATGGCCACGTCCGCGGGTCCGAGCAGGGCCGCGGCGGTCAGCGCGGCGTGCACGTCGGTCCAGATGAAGGCCATCCGGCCGATGCGATGGAGCTTCTGGTGCAGGTCCTGGCCGACGAATCCGCTGGCGCCCACACCGAAGATGTCTATCCGGCGGGCGTCGGCGAGGGCGTCGACCGCCTGGCCGAGCTGGGCCACGTCGAAGCCGTCGCGGGACTCTTCCAGGGCGCGCACCTCGTTGTAGATGATCTTGCTGATGATCTGTTCCAGCGAGTCCGTGGCGCCGATGTCGGTGCCCAGCGCCGGGCGGTCGGCACCGAGCGCGTTCTCGTGCGCCGCCGCGGCGGCGAGGCCGACCCGCAGGTGCGGATAGTTGGTCAGGCCGATCGCGCGACAGAACCTCATCACGGTGGCCACCGAGGTGCTCGCCTTGGCGGCGAGGGCGCTGATGGACAGTCCGGCCGCCTCGGACGGCGCCGCGAGGACGGTGTCGGCCACTCGCCGTTCGGACGGGGCCAGGGAAGGCAGCGCGCCGCGGATCCTCGTCAGCACGTCGACCGAGCCGCCGCCTTGCGGCGACTCCGCAGCTTCACGGTGCGCGACCTCGCGAGCCATGGGTCCTCCTGGGTGGTGTGGACGCCAGCGTAGCCACGCCCACCTGGGATGGCAAAAAGTTACGTGACAAATTTTCCTAGCGGTATTTATTGACATGCGGAGGACAGGCTTCCAAACTCGCAGCACCGCGGTCCGCTCACCGGACGCTCTCGGCGCAGCAGGCCGCGGCTCGTCCCTTTCAACGGAGAAGGCGTTGCACATGACGGCCGTACTGGCGGTGGACCTGGGGAAGACGGGTTGCCGCGCCGTGCTCTGGACCGGCCCGGACGGCCCCGGCCACCCCGTTCACGAGGTGCCCGGGTCCCCCGGTCTGGCGGAGTCCGGCGGTGTGACCGCCGCGGTCGCCGCCGTGACCGCCGCCGCGGCGCTCGGCGGCGGGCTCGCCTCCGCACTGCCCGCCGGACGGCTGGACACGGTCTGCGTGGGCGCCGCCGGCGCCGCCGCGGACCCGGCCGCGGCCCGCTCCCTGGCCGAACAGCTGCTGGACGCGCTGCCGACCGACGAGGTCGCGGTCACCAGTGACGCCGTCACCGCGCACGCCGGAGCCCTCGGCGGCGGCGCCGGTGTCGTCCTGGCCGCGGGTACCGGCGCCGTCACCGTCGGAGTCGGCGAAGGCGGGACGTTCGCCCGCGTCGACGGCTGGGGCCCCTGGCTCGGTGACGAGGGCAGCGGCGCCTGGATCGGCCGGGCCGGCCTGCGGGCCGCGCTGCGCTCGCACGACGGACGCGGCCCCGCGACCGCCCTGACGTCGGCCGCCGCCGACCGTTTCGGCGACCTCGACCGGCTGCCCGCCACCGTGGGGCATTCCGCCAACCAGGCCCGGCTGACCGCGGCCTTCGCTCCCGTGGTGGCCGGTGCGGCCTCCGACGGCGACGCGGTGGCCACCGGCATCATGCGGGACGCCGCCGCCGCGCTGGCCGAGGCGGTCGTCGCCGCGGCCCGCAGGATCGGCGGCACGCGCCCGCTGCCCGTCGCCGTCACCGGTGGCCTCACCGGGATCGGCGCGCCGCTGCTGGACCCGTTCGCCGAACTGCTCCGCGCGTCGGGGCTGCCGCTGCGGGTGACGCCCCCGCTCGGCGACCCACTGCACGGAGCACGCCTGCTGGCCCTGGACGCCACCGGACCGCACGAACCGCTCGTCACCCGCGTCCGCCGCACGGCGGCCCCGCCGCCGTGACCAGGTGCGCCGGACCGCAGGGCGCGCACCGCACCGACGAGACGGCGCACCACCCCTCCCCCACCGATCCCCATTCCCCCGGTGACACCACCGATCCGTTCTAAGGAGTGCTCGTGCGCCAACTCGACCTGGCGGTGATCGCCGTCTACCTGGTCGCCATCGCCGTGATCGGACTGCGCCTGTCCGGGCGGCAGAAGACGGCGAAGGAGTACTTCGTCGGCGAGAGCCACATGCCCTGGTGGACGGTGTCGTTCTCGATAGTGGCCACCGAGACCAGCGTGCTGACCGTCATCAGCGTCCCCGGCGGGACGTACAGCGGGCAGGGCTTCGGAAACGTCGAACTGGCGCTGGGTTACGTGATCGGTCGGGTCGTCGTCGCCACGGTGCTCATCCCGCTGTACAAGCGCGGCGGCTTCGTCAGCGCGTACCAGTACCTCGGGGAGCGCTTCGGACTCAAGCTCCAGGGCCTGGCGTCGGTGGCGTTCGTCTTCACCCGGCTGCTCGCCGAAGGTGTCCGGCTCTTCGCGTCGGCGATCCCGATCAAGCTGCTGCTCGACGAACTCGGGGTGCACACCGGCTACAAGGCCATCATCATCGTGCTCACCGTGATCACCGTCGTGTACACATACCTCGGCGGCATCAAGGCGGTCATCTGGACCGACGCGATCCAGATGGGCCTCTACCTCGGCGGCGTGATCCTGGCCATCGCGGTGCTCACCGGGCACGTCGGTGCCACCGGCTTCTCACAGGCCCTGCACGGCGGCGAGTTCAGGCTCTTCGACACCGACTTCGGCCTCGGCCACATCCTCACCAGCTCCTTCGCCCTGCCGACCGCCATCATCGGCGGCGCCATCTTCGCGATGGCCAGCCACGGCTCGGACCAGCTGATCGTCCAGCGTGTCCTGACCACCCGCACCCTGCGCGAGGGCCAGAAGGCGATGATCGCCTCCGGTGTCTTCGTCACCGTGCAGTTCGCCGCGTTCTCGCTGGCCGGAGCCCTGCTCTGGTCGTACAACAAGGGCCGCAGCTTCAAGGAGCTGGGGCTGAGCAGCTCCGACAACCTCTACCCGAACTTCATCCTGCACGGCCTGCCGGTGGGTATCTCGGGTCTGCTGGTGGCCGGCATCCTGGGCGCCGCGATGGGCTCGCTGTCCTCCGCGCTGAACTCCATGTCGAACTCCACGGTGTCCGACATCATCCACAGCTTCCGCAAGAAGGCCCCCTCCGACCAGGCGCTGCTGAAACTGGCCCGGGTGATGACGCTGGTGTGGGCGGCGCTGATGGCGGTCTTCGCCTGCGCGTTCAGCACCAGCTCGGGCAACGTCTATCTGACCGGTCTGACCATCGCGGGCTACACCTACGGCGCACTGCTCGGAGCGTTCCTGCTCGGCCGGCTGATCAAGCGGGCCACGGAGGTGGACGCCGTCGTGGCCTTCCTCGTGACCATTGGCGTGATGACGTACATCGTCCGCGGCGTGAAGATCGACGTGACCACCGCGGGGACGACCGTGCCCATGGCGATCGCCGCTCAGTGGCTGGTGCCGATCGGTGTACTGGTCACCCTCGTCGTGGGCGGCGTGATGAGCCTGTTCCACCAGGCCCCGCCCGCCGCCCCCGCGGTCACGCCGGTGGAACCCGACGGACACGGCACGGAGGTCACCGCGACCGCCGGCCAGTCCTGACCGAACCCCGGGGCGGGGGGGGCGCCGCGATCCGGCGGCCCCCGGCCCGGTCACTTCGTACCGGCCGGGACCCGCCCTCGGCGCGCCCGGCCGGTACGACCCGAAGACTCGGAGCTCCCCATGCGTGTGATCGGCCTGATGTCCGGCACCTCGTACGACGCCATCGAAGCCGCCGCGGCCGATCTCACCCTGGAGGGCGAGACGCTACGGATGCGGCCGCTCGGCCGGATCGGTGTCCCCTACCCCGACGACCTGCGCGCCGCCATCGGCGCCGCGCTGCCCCCGGCCGCCACCAGCACCGAAGCGATCTGCGCCCTGGACACCGGTATCGGCCAGGCGTTCGCCGGAGCCGCCGTCCGCGCCCTGGCCGAACTGTGCGGCGGCGACGCCGGCCTGGTCGTCTCGCACGGCCAGACGATGCACCACTGGGTACGCGACGGCACCGTGCTCGGCACCCTCCAGCTCGGCCAGCCCGCCTGGATCGCGGAGGCGACCGGCCTGCCCGTCGTGTCGGACCTGCGGGCACGCGACATCGCCGCGGGTGGACAGGGCGCACCCCTCGTCGGCATGACCGACACCCTGCTGCTGCGCGGCCTGCCGGGTGTCCCGGCCGCACTGAACCTCGGCGGCATCGCCAACATCACCGTCGCCGCCCCGGACACCGACCCGGTCGCCTTCGACACCGGCCCCGCCAACGCCCTGCTGGACGCGGCCGTACGCCACTTCACCGCCGGCGCCCGCCAGTACGACGAGTCCGGGCGCGGCGCCGCCGCGGGCCACGAGGTGCCGGAGCTGCTGCGGCTGCTGCTCGACGAGCCGTACTACCGCCTGCCCGCGCCGAAGAGCACCGGCAAGGAGCTCTTCCATCTGCCGCACCTGCTCAGGGCGTTGGAGACCGCGCCCGTCGCCGAACCGAACGACGTACTGGCCACCCTCACCCGGCTGACCGCGGTGACCGTGGCCGACGCGGTCCGCGCCCACGGTGTCACCCAGCTCGTGGTGTCCGGCGGCGGGGCGCACAACCCCGTCCTGACCGGCATGATCGCCGAGGAACTGCCGGGCGTGCGGCTGCTGCCCAGCGACGACCTGGGCATACCGTCCGACGCGAAGGAGGCGCTGGCGTTCGCCGTCCTCGGCTTCCTGACCGTTCACGGCCTGCCGGGCACCCTGCCGTCGGGTACCGGGGCGCGCCACCCGTCGCTGCTGGGCAGCATCACGCCCGGCCGCCTGCCGCTGCGGCTACCGGAACCGGCGGCGACGGCCCCCCGCCGGCTCCTGGTCGAGACCCAGCGGTAGGACCACCCCGACGAGGACGACGCCCGGCCGCCGCACAACGCCCCCACCCGACCGGGCCGCCGCCTCCCTCGACCGACCCGGTGCCCCTCCCCTCCCCCGCGGTCCGGCGACAGTCCGTCCCGGACCGGCACACCCCCGGAGCCTCCATGAGCCGCCGCCCCCTCCCCGCCCCGGTGTTCCCCGGTGAACGCCCCTCGGACCTGGCCGCGTTGCTGCGGTCCTGCGTCGACGACCCCCGACGGGTGACGACCGACCTTCCCCGCCGGGTCGCGGCGGCGCACGACGCGTCGCCGTACCTCTTCGCTCCGCAGGCCGTGGTCCGCGCCGCGTCCGCGGCCGAGGTGGGTGCGCTGATGGCGGGCGCCAGAGCGGCGGGGCTTCCGCTGACCCTGCGCTCCGGCGGGACGAGTCTGGCGGGTCAGGCGGGCGGCGACGGGATCCTGGTGGACGTGCGCAGCCACTGGCGCAAGGCCGAGGTGCTCGACAACGGTCACCGGGTCCGCCTGCAGCCAGGACTGACGGTACGTCAGGCCAACGCCAGGCTGGCCCGGTACGGCAGGCGGCTCGGTCCCGACCCGGCCAGTGAGTCGGCCTGCACGGTCGGCGGGCTGGTGGCCAACAACTCCAGCGGAATGAACTGCGGCACCCAGGACAACGCGTACCACACCATGGAGTCCCTGCAGTTCGTGCTGCCCTCGGGCACGGTGATCGACTCCGGGGCGGCGGACGCCGACGAGCGGCTGCGGGCCAGGGAACCCGAACTCCACGCCGGGCTGGTCCGGTTGCGCGAGCGGGTGCGCTCCTCACCGCGGGCCCGCGCGACCGTCGAGCGGCTCTTCGCGATGAAGAACACCATGGGCTACGGGCTCAACTCCTTTCTGGACCACACCGCTCCGGCCGATCTGCTGGCCCATCTGATGATCGGCAGCGAGGGCACGCTCGGCTTCGTCGGAGAGGCCGTCTTCCGTACGGTGCCGATCCTCCCGCACGCCGCCACCGGCCTGCTGATCCTGCCGGGTCTCGCCGAGGCCACCGACGCGCTGCCCGCGCTGCTCGCGGCGGGCGCCCGTACGGCGGAACTCCTCGACGCCTCGTCGCTGCGGGTCGCCCAGCTCGACCCGGGCTCCGGCGCGGCACTGCGCGGCCTGCGGGTCGAGCACCACGCGGCGCTGCTGGTCGAGTTCGCCGAGGACACCGCGGAGCGGCTGGAGGAGGTGGCCGCCGCGGCCCGGCCGGTTCTGGAGCGCCTGCCCGCGGTGACCGGCACCGCCCTGACCCGCGACCCGCGGGAGCGGGCGCGGCTGTGGCATCTGCGCAAGGGGCTCTACACCGCGGTCGCCGGCGCGCGCCGGCCCGGCACCACCGCCCTGCTGGAGGACATCGCGGTCCCCATGGACCGGCTGACCCGCACCTGCGAGGGCCTCATCGGCCTCTTCGACCGGCACGGGTACGAGGACGCGGTGATCTTCGGGCACGCCCGGGACGGCAACGTGCACTTCATGCTGACCCAGGACTTCGACTCGCGGGCGGAGACCGACCGGTACGCGCGGTTCACCGACGACATGGTCGACCTGGTGCTGGACGCCGAGGGCACGCTTAAGGCGGAGCACGGCACCGGACGCGCCATGGCGCCGTTCGTCCGCCGCCAGTACGGCGACGAGCTCTATGACGTCATGCGGGAACTGAAGAGGTTGTGCGATCCGGCGGGCGTGCTCAACCCCGGGGTGCTGCTGGACGACGACCCGGCCGCGCATCTGCGGCGCCTCAAGAGCGTGCCCGCGGTCGACCCGGCGGTGGATGCCTGCGTCGAGTGCGGCTACTGCGAGCCGGTCTGCCCGACCGCGGACGTGACCACCACGCCCCGTCAACGCATTGCCCTGCAGCGCGAGATCGCGCTGGCCGTGGCGGCCGGCGACGACGCACGGCGCCGGGAGCTGGAGGACGACTACGCCTACGCCGCCGTGGACAGCTGCGCCGCCGACAGCCTCTGCGTGACCGCCTGCCCGGTGACCATCGACACCGGAGCGGTGATGAAGCGGCTGCGCGGCGAACGCCACGGCCCGCTCGCGCAGCACGCCGGACGCGTCGCGGCCCGGCACTGGGGGACGGCGGTCAAAGGCGTGCGGATCGGCCTCGACGCCGCCCATGCCGTGCCCGCCCCGCTGACCGGCGCGGCCACCAAGGTGATGCGGCGACTCGGTGCCACCGATCTCGTACCGGCCTGGAGTCCGGACATCCCCCGCGGCGGCGGCCCCCGTCCGGCGGCCCGGCGGACCCCCACCGCGCGGGCGGTCTTCTTCGCGGCCTGCATCGGCAGCGTCTTCGCGTCCGAGGACGGAGGCGACTCCGAGCGCGGCGTTTCGGGCGGACGGGCGAGCGGGTCCGCGGGCGCCTTCCTGAGTCTCTGCGAACGAGCCGGTGTGGACGTCGACGTCCCCGAGACGGCGGGGCTGTGCTGTGGCACGCCCTGGCAGTCCAAGGGTTACACCCAGGGCCACCGGGCTATGGCCGCCCGGACGCTCGACGCTTTGTGGACGGCCAGCGACAACGGACGGCTGCCCGTCGTCTGCGACGCCTCCTCGTGCACCCACGGCCTGGGGGAGCTCGCCGCGGCGCTGCCCGAGGCCGAGCGGGAGCGCTACGCCGGGCTGCGCTTCGTGGACAGCGTGAGCTTCACCGCCGAGACGCTGCTGCCGCTGCTGCCCCGGGCGCCGCGGCTCGACTCCCTCGCGCTGCATCCGACCTGTTCGACCGTGCACCTGGGCATCACCGGTGACCTGCGCACCGTGGCGGAGGCGGTGGCCGGTGCCGTGACGGTCCCCGACTCCTGGGGCTGCTGCGCCTTCGCCGGCGACCGCGGACTGCTCCACCCCGAGGTCACCGCCGGCGCGACGGCCGCCCAGGCCGCCGAGGTCAACGAGCGCGAGCACGACGGGTATGCCTCGTGCAACCGCACCTGCGAGATGGGGATGACCCGCGCCACGGGCCGCCCGTACCGCCACATCCTGGAACTCCTGGCCGACGCCCTGGACCGGTCCGAGGCGACCGCCGGCTGAGTCCGTGGCCGGGTACCCAGTGCGGCCGACCCGGGCCACCGGGCACCCGGTGGGCCGACCCGGACGCGGGTTTCGCCAGGGCTCCTACGTTCGCCACGGCTCCTGCGAACCGCGGTTCGCGCCCGGGCCCCCTGGGTGGGTCACGTCCCGTCGCTCTCCAGGGCCCGCGGCTCTGGGCCTCTTCGCCGTGCCGTGCGTCGGGCGACGAGCCAGTAGACGAGCGCCGCGGGCGGTGAGCAGCACAGCAGGATGATCAGCAGGCGGGAGTCGATCACATCGGCGGATCGCCCGTGCTCCTCGGCGTCGCCTGGTAAGTCATCCAGGAGGGCGTCGAGTTGTTCTCGGGTGCGCGCCTGGTAGGCCACGGCCACGCGCTCTTCGAGTTCGGGCAGTGTCAGTCGGCCGACCGCGTAGTGGTGTTTCAGCCGCGCCTCGACCCGGTCGCGCTCGGCGTCCGAGGCCCGTATCGGCGCACTGTGCGTGTGCTCCTCGCTGCTGTCGTTCATGACGACCTCTCGGGCGGGGCTGTGGTGTCCGGGGACGGACGGTCCTGCAGATCGACGAGCGCGACGACCATCCGTGTCCAGACCCCCGGGGTGTCGCCGTCCCCGAATCGGGCGGCGAGGCGTGCGAGGTGTTCGCGCAGTTCCGCGAGCGCCTCGTCGGTCAGCCGCAGCACACCGCGGTGAAGGTCGACCTCCCGACGGCCACCGGCCTGCCTGGACCGGTAGGCGGCGCTGATGTCGGCCCGGGTGGCGTCCAGCATCGAGCCGAGGAACTCGGCCATCTCTTCCGGGCTCGCGGCATCGCTGGGAGGCTCCGTGACCGCGGGGGCGTAGACCCGCTCCACTCTTCCGCGGGGCAACGGCCGGTATGCGGAGATCTCGATCAATCCGGCCTGTTCGAGCTGTCCCAGGTGGTAGTAGAGCCGGTCGGCCGGAAGATCGGCACGGTCCGCTAGCTCACGCGCGGACCGGGGTGTCTCCCAGAGCGCTTCCAGGAGCCGGATGCGCAGGGGATCGGCGAGCGCCTTGTGCACCCCGTGCCACCGCCGGGGCGACGCACCGGATCTCTGTGCGGTCATCACCAGCTCCCCGATCGTTGCAGTCGTCTCAACCGGTTGGAAAATTCTACAACCAGCAAACGGACATGCCCAGTTGGGCGTCGAAAGACATCCCCGACGTGCGCGGTGACGGCCCGGCGGCCGCCCGCCGGTGGGCGTGGACAGGCCTCCGCTGGGCGCGTTCAGTCTCGCGTCAGTCCCAGTCCGGGCAGGATCAGCGGAAGACGGACCCTAGGCCCAGGGGCGGGTGTCGTGCCCGGGCAGCGGCCGTGGTTGGGGCCGGCACTCCAGCAGGCGCACGGCCAGGGTGGAGCTGAGACGGCCCACGGCGTGCAGGTGGTCGTGGTCGACGGTCATGTCGGCGACCACGCCGAGGCGGTGGACGAGCCGCTCGCGGGCGGAGACGTAGCCCCACTCGAAGTCCTCGGTGGGTACCCGAGCGAGCTGGTCGACCGTCCCGCGGTGGGCCCGTTCGACGAGCGCGTCCCCCTGGATCAGCCATCCGACGCACGCGTCGGCGAGGTCGCCCGGCACGTCCCTGCCGGTGAGGCCTCGCCAGGTGGTCCGGTAGATGTCCTCGACCTCCGCGAGCGGGGCCCCGGTGACCGACATCGCGCACCAGCAGGTCGGGAAGCCGATGCGGAAGTAGGCGAGTTCGACCAGTCCGTTGCCGAGCGCGGCCCGTTCGAAGTCGACGAAACGGACACCTTCGGTGGTGCGCAGGTCGTTGCCCGGACACGGGTCGCCGTGCAGCAGCGCATGATGCGTAGTGGGGTCCAACCGGTCTAGGAGAGCGGCGAGTTCGTCGGGCACCGCGGACGGGACGGGCACGTCGAGCGCCCGGGCCAGGGCGAGGAAGGACTCCGCGTCGGCGGCGGTGGGCCCCGACCAGGCCGGGAGCGCGCCCGCGTCGGCGGGTCCGGTCAGGGCGTGCAGTCGGGCGAGCGCCTCGGCGTACCCCGGCATCCAGTCGTCCGTCCTACCGAGGTCGTCCAGGTGATCGAGAACCATCACCCGCGCGGGCTGGTCCGTGGCGAGCAGCGCGGGAGCGACGGCGGGCCCGATCGCGCGCCCCGCCAGACGCAGCCCGGTGACCTCCCGGGCGAAGCGCGTGTCCGCGTCGGCGCGCGTGTCCCCGCCGTCGGTGATCTGCTTGACGATCACCAGACTCCGGTCGGCCAGCCGGACCCGCCACACCCGTGACCGCGGACTGCTGTCCAGAAGCTCGCTCCGCTCGGGAATGCCCACGGTGGAGCGCAGCGCTTCGTCGAACGGAAGCCGGTTCAGCATGCGGACGAGCCTAGCCGTAGCTCCGTACGCATGCGGGTGCCGTGGCCCGGGCCGGTCCCAGTTCCAAGAAGGCGAGCCCAGTCCCGAGAAGCCGATCCCAGTTGCGGGAACACGCCCTAGTTCAGGGCGGTCGCCGCCGTGTGGAAGGCGTGTCGGACGGGCACGATGCCGTCGCCCTGCCTCGACGGGTGCACCCGGTTCGTCAGCAGGACGGCATAGCGGCCGGTGGCCGGGTCGACCCAGACACTCGTGCCGGTGAAGCCGGTGTGACCGAACGACTCGGGGCCGAAGGACGGCCCCACGGGTGAGCCGACCGGATCCTGACCCTGCCAGGCGAGTCCGCGCCGCAGTGCGTGGGTGTCCGTGTGGGCGGCCGTCATCAGGGCGAAGGTCTCCGGGCGCAGGAGTTCGGGTGCGCCGCCCGCCAGGGACCGGCCGAGTCGTTCCATGTCGGCGAGTGACCCGAACAGCCCGGCGTGCCCGGCGATTCCGCCGAGGACCACGGCGTTCTCGTCGTGCACCTCGCCCGACACCACCCGTCCTCGCCACGGGCAGTCCTCGGTGGCCACGGCCCGCTCCCGGAGCGCGCCGCGCGGGGAGAAGCCGGTCTCCTTCATGCCGAGCGGCGCGCACACCAGCCGGTCCACCAGTTCGTCCAGCGGCGCGCCGGCCGCGCGCTCGGCGATCAGCCCGAGCAGGATGAAGCCCTGCGAGGAATATTCGACCCGGGTGTCGGGCGCCGTTCGCGGCGGCAGCAGCCTCAATGCTTCCAACAAGGCCTCGCGGGTGGGGTGCTGACGATAGAGCGGCACCCGGCCCGGCAGGCCCGAGGTGTGGGTGAGCAGCTGCGCGACCGTCAGCTCCGCCTTGTCACCGCCCCGGTACTCGGGCAGATACGCACCGACGACGCCGGTGAGATCCAGTGCGCCGCGTTCGACGAGAGCCATCACGGCCAGTCCGACGACGGGTTTCGTCACCGACGCCAGGTCCCACTGTTCGTCGCCTTCGAGCGGTGGGCCGTCCCAGGCGCGGGTGCCGGTCCAGCCCCGGTCCAGTGCTCCCCCCGCGGTGCCGACGGACCAGGCGGCGCCGGAATACACCCGTCGGGCCCGTCCCGCGACGAGGATCTCGCCGGGCGCGCTCACGCGAGTCCACCGTCCTCGACGTCCGCGTCCGAGTCCACGTCCACGTCCACGTCCACGACCCGGAACGTGGGCGCCGTGCCGCCCAGCCCCGCCGACACCGTGCGGGCGGCCGCGCGCACCATCGGGCCGAACAGGTCCACGCTCCGTTCGTCCAGCGTGAAGGTGAGTCCCGAGACGCCGATGGCGCCCACGACCTGTCCCTCGCCGTCGACCACGGGCGCCGCCACCGACCGTACGTCCAGCTCCTCGTACTCGTCGTCCACGGCGTAACCGACCCCGGCCGCCTCCCGCAGCAGTGCGCGCAGCGCCGCCGGGTCGGTGAGGGTGTGCGGTGTACGGGCGGCGAGTGGGCCCGCGCTCATCAGGGTGTCCGTCTCATGGGCGGGCAGGGCGGAGAGCATGGCCAGGCCCGTCCCGCTGCTGTGGAGCGGAGCGCGGCTGCCGGGCCGGGCGTACATCCGGTACTCCCTGGCCGGCTCGGACTGTGCCAGCACCACCGCGTCGCCGGCGTGGCGCACGGCGTACTGCGCGAGCAGGCCGGTCCGCCGACGCAGATCGGTCAGCACCGGGCGGGCGAGTGCCAGGTCACGGCTGTCGTGCAGGGCGGCGGCGGCCAGGCCGAGCAGCCGGGGACCCGCGCGGTAGCTGCCGCCCTCCGCAGGCTGCGCGAAGCCGTACTCGGCGAGCGTCCGCAGATGGCGGTGGACCGTCGGTTTGGTGAGCCCCGTGCGTCGGGCGATCTCCCCCAAGCGGTGCGGGCCGCCTGTCTCGACGAGTGCTTCAAGCACCTCCATCGCCTTGTCCACGGGGCCCTTGACGGGCTCTGGCTCGCTGGCACGGGTGTTGACCGCTTTCGACATGTCGCTTAGCTTAACGCAACCGCATTCCATCTGACGGAACGGATGTGTTGCTCAATGGAACGTATACGTCAGGAGCGGGCCCTGGGCCGCAGCCGCCCGCGCCGCGACGTCCTGCGCCTGGCCGGACTGGTCCTGCCGGCTCTCGCCGCGCCCCCGCTGCTCGCGGGATGCGGAGCCGATCCCGCGAGCGGCGCGGGCAACGTCCTGCGGGTGTCGCAGCCCGGGGACCCCGTGACCATGGACCCGCAGAAGCAGGGCGACATGGTGTCGATGAACGCCCTGATCAACATGTTCGACACCCTCACCACCCGGGGCCGCGACAGCAAGCTGCACCCACGGCTCGCCCTGTCCTGGACCGCACGCGACGCACGCACCTGGCGCTTCACCCTGCGCCCCGGTGTGAGGTTCCACAACGGTGAGGTCTGCGACGCCGCCGCGGTGAAGTTCTCCATCGAGCGGCTGCTCGATCCCAGGACCAAGTCACCGATCGTCGAACTGCGTTACGTGCGGAGCGTCTCCGTCGTCGACCGGCTCACCGTGGACGTCCACACCACGCTGCACGACCCGATCCTGCCGGACAAGCTCTCCCTCTTCGGCGGGGTGGTCGTCCCGCCGCGCTATCTGGCC
Organism: Streptomyces sp. NPDC059668; assembly: GCF_042734135.1. Taxonomy (NCBI): domain Bacteria; kingdom Bacillati; phylum Actinomycetota; class Actinomycetes; order Kitasatosporales; family Streptomycetaceae; genus Streptomyces; species Streptomyces sp. NPDC059668. The sequence continues at coordinate 18,243 of NZ_JBHWEL010000027.1, forward strand.
GAGGCCGGGGACCAGGGGTTCGCCTCCCACCCGGTCGGCACCGGGCCGTTCACCTTCGTCAGCTGGCAGCGTGACCACGCACTGCGGATGCGGGCCCACCCCCGTCACTGGGCCGGCCGGCCGAAGGTCGACGAACTGGTCTTCAGCCCGGCGCCCAACGCCTCGTCCTCGCTGGCCGCCCTGCAGAGCGGCGAGGTCGACCTCGTGGCGGGACTCACCCCCGACGCGGCCCAGCAACTCGAGGGCTACACCGGCGTCACCCTGGACGGGTTCAGCGGGATCCGCACCTCGTACCTCTCCCTCAACACGCTGGACAAGGGACCGCTCGGCGACCGGCGGGTGAGGCAGGCACTCAACCACGCCGTCGACGTCCCCCTGTTGATCAAAGCGGTCCTCGGCGGCAAGGCACGCGAGGTGCCCGCAATGATCCCGCACGGCGCCTTCGGCTTCGACCCGAGCGTCAAGCCGTTCACCCGCTCGGTGCGGACAGCACGCGAGCTGCTCGCCGAGGCCGGCTACCCCGACGGCTTCAGCACCACCCTCACCGCCTCCAACGTCGACTCCAACGTCGCCGAGGCGCTGTCCGGACTCCTCGCGAAGGCGGGCGTACGCGCACGGGTCGACCTCCTGGACCCCGGTACGTACTCCAGCCGGCTCACCTCCGCCAACCACGCGGCGCTCGGTCCGATGTATCTCGCCGCGAGCACCATATGGACGCTGGACGGCGAGAGCATGATCCAGTCGAACGTGCGCAGCGACCGCCGGCAGAGCCGCTGGCACTCCAAGGAGGCGGACCGGCTCGTCGACATCGAGGAACTGTCCGTCGACCCGGCCGAGCGCGCCAAGGCCTTCTCCGACCTGCAACGGCTGATGCGGCGGGAAGCGCCGTTCGTCTTCCTCTACCAGCTCGACAACATCTACGCCCGCAACCGGAGCCCCCGCTGGAAACCGGGCCCCGCCGGCGTCCTGGCCATGGCGAGCGCGGAGGTCTCCCGATGACCGAACTCCCCCTCCGGCAGCGGCCGCACGACACCCACGACATCGACGGCCCCCGGATGCGGACCCGCGACCGGGACGCGACACGGCTGCTGCGCACCGTTCTCATCCGGTTCGGCACCGCCCTGCTCGTCCTGCTCTGCACGGCGACCGTGTCGTTCTTCCTGGTCCGCCTCTCCGGGGACCCCGTCAAACTGCTGCTCCCGCCGGACGCGACTGCCCAGCAGGAAGACGTACTACGGGGCTCGCTGGGTCTGGACCGGCCGCTGGTCACCCAGTACCTCGACTTCCTGTGGGGGCTGCCCCGCCTCGACTTCGGCAACTCCCTCTTCTACAACGAGCCCGTACGCACCGTGCTCGCCGACCGTCTCCCCGCCACCCTCCAACTCGCCGCGGCCGCCCTGGTGGTGACCCTCGTCATCGCGATCCCCGCGGGCATCTTCGCCGCGATGCGACGCGGCCGGGCCTCCGACCGGGGCGTGATGACCATGGTGCTGCTCGGGCAGTCCACCCCGCCGTTCTGGGTCGGCATCCTGTTGATCCTGGTCTTCGCCGTCGGCCTGCACGCCCTTCCCGCCTCCGGCTACGGCACGTTCGCCCATCTCGTCCTGCCGGCGATCACCCTCGCCGTCTACTCCGTCGCCGTCGTCGCGCGCCTGTTGCGCTCCTCACTCGTCGACGTCCTGTCCTCCGACCACATCCGTACCGCGCGTGCCAAAGGCTTCGGCCCGCTCAAGGTCGTGCTCACCCACGGGCTGCGCAACGCGTCGCTGCCGGTGGTGACCGTGGTCGGTCTGGAGGTCGGCAGCCTGCTGGGCGGCGCGATCCTCACCGAACAGGTCTTCTCCTGGCCCGGCATCGGACAGCTGACGATCGAGGCCATCTCGCACCGCGACTTCCCGCTCGTCCAGGCCACCGTGCTGCTCTTCGCCGCGACCTTCGTCGTGGTGAACCTGCTGGTCGACCTCTCCTACAGCTTCCTCGACCCGAGGGTGAGGACCTCCCGATGACCATCACACCACCGGCCGTCGCCGCGCCGCCGGCCACGGCGGCGCACAGCCCACGCGCCGTCGCCCTGCGGACCCTGCTCCGCAACAGGCTGGCCGTCGCCGCGCTCGCCGTCCTCGCGATCATGCTGGTCTGCGCGCTCTTCGCACCGCTGATCGCCCCGTACGACCCCAACTCCCAAGACCTGCTCCTGCGGTTGCGGCCACCCGCCTGGCAGTCGGGCGGCAGCGGCGCCCATCCGCTCGGCACCGACCAGCTCGGCCGCGACCTGCTCTCCCGCGTCGTCTACGGCACTCGTGTCTCCCTCCTGGTCGGTGCGGGCGCCGCCCTGCTCGCCGGGGTGATCGGCACCGCGGTCGGCCTCGCCTCCGGCTACTTCGGCGGCTGGCCCGACCGGGTCCTCATGCGGCTCGCCGACGTCCAACTCGCTTTCCCCGCCATCCTGCTGGCCCTCGCCGTCGTGGGCTTCCTCGGCTCCGGACTCTGGTACGTGATCCTCGTCCTCGGTTTCACCGGCTGGGTGTCCTACGCCCGCGTCGTGCGCTCCGAGGTGATGTCGTTGCGCTCACGCGACTTCGTCACCGAGGCCCGGGCCATCGGTGTCACCGACACCGTCATCATGCGGCGCCACCTCCTGCCCAACGTCATGGCGCCGCTCGCGACCATCGCGACCCTGCACGTCGCCGCCGCAATCGTGGCCGAGGCGTCCCTGAGCTACCTCGGACTCGGTGTGCCCAGGGAGACCGTCACCTGGGGCTCGATGCTCGCGGACGGCCAGCTCTACCTCGGCACCTCCTGGTGGGTCGCGGTGTTCCCCGGCCTCGCCCTGATGATCACCTCACTCGCCGTCAACATCACCGGCGACGCCCTGCGCGACGTCGCGGACCCGAAGGCGTACCGCCGATGACGACCGACCGCCCCACACCCGCCCGCACCCCGTCCCTCCGCACCGAACCCGTCCTCGAGATCGACGACCTGAGCGTCGACTTCCGGCTCGACGCCTCGACCGTGCACGCCGTCCAGGGCGTGAGCCTCCAGGTCGGCGCCGGCGAGACACTCGCCGTCGTGGGCGAGTCCGGCAGCGGCAAGACGGCCACCGCACTGTCCGTGCTGCGCCTCAACCCCTCACCCCCGTGCCACTACACGGGCGGTCAGATCCGCTTCCAGGGCCGCGACCTGCTCACCCTGAGCGAGAAGGAACTCTGCGCGATCCGCGGCTACGACATCGCCATGATCTTCCAGGACCCGATGACCAGCCTCGACCCACTCCAACGGGTCGGCACCCAGGTCGCCGAGGTGCTGCGCCACCATCGCGGTCTCTCCCGCACCGAAGCGGCAGCGGCCGCGCTCGCCGCCCTGGACGAGGTCGGCATCCCCGACCCCGAACGCCGCTACCGGCACTACCCGCACGAACTCTCGGGCGGACTGCGCCAGCGCGTCATGATCGCGACCGCACTCGTGGCGCGGCCACGCGTCCTCATCGCCGACGAACCGACCACCGCGCTCGACGTCACCGTGCAAAGCCAGATCCTCGACCTGCTCGTCGCACTCCAGGAGCGGCACGGCATGGCCGTCGTACTGATCACCCACGACCTCGGGGTGGTCGCCGAGACGGCCGACCGCGTCGTGGTCATGAACGCGGGCCGGGTCGTGGAGAGCGGTGACGTCATGGACGTCTTCGACCGGCCCGCCGAGGACTACACGCGTCGGCTGCTGGACGCGACCCCACGATTGGAGTCGGCATGACGTTGCTCGAACTGGACCATCTGCGCAAGGAGTTCGGCGGCAGGCCCCCGCAAGTGGCGGTCGACGACGTGTCCCTGACCGTGGCCGAGGGGCAGACCCTGGCCCTGGTCGGCGAATCGGGCTGCGGCAAGACCACCCTGACCCGGCTGCTCCTGCGTCTGCTGGAGCCGACCGCCGGGAGCGTCCGGTTCGACGGGCAGGACCTCGGGGCCCTCTCGCCGGCCCGGTTGCGATCCGTGCGGCGCGAGATGCAGGTCGTGCTCCAGGACCCGTACTCCAGCATGAACCCGCGCATGCGGATCACCGACATCGTCGCCGAGCCGCTGGTCACCCATGACCCCCGGGCCCGCGGCCGGCGCGGCAGGCCCCGCACCCGCGAACGCGTCGGCGAACTGCTGGAGTCGGTGGGGCTGCCGGCCGGGATCCAGGACCGCTACCCGCACGAGTTCTCCGGCGGCCAGCGCCAGCGCGTCTCCATCGCCCGCGCCCTCGCCCTCGAACCCCGCCTCGTCGTCCTCGACGAACCCACCAGCGCGCTCGACGTCTCCGTCCAGGCACAGGTGCTCGACCTGCTGGCCGGACTGCAACGGCGCCTCGGTCTGACCTACGTCTTCGTCTCGCACAACCTCGCCGTCGTCCGGCAGGTGGCCGACCGGGTCGCCGTCATGCGGCACGGCCGACTGGTCGAGGTGGGCGACGCGGCCGACGTCTTCCGCGATCCGCGGCACCCCTACACCCGGCAGTTGCTGGACGCCGTTCCCCTGCCCGACCCGCGCCGCGCCCGCCGTACCCGTACCGGGGCGGTCTAGAGGTGGGACAGCACCAGACCCGCGCCACCCAACAGAGCGACATCGTCCACGGCCGCCCCGCTCACCGACACCTGCGGCGACTCGGCCTCCACCGACGCGGCATCGGAGCGCAGCCGCTCCTCTATGAGGGTGCGGAACCGTTCACCGCCCTCGCGTGCCTCACCGTGCAGGACGAACAGCCCGGGCGCGAACAACTGCTGGATGTTGACCAGGCCCAGGGCCACGTTCTCCGCGTACTCCGCGACCGTCCGGCGGGCCGCTTCGTCGTCGCGCTCCACCAGCGCGGCGAGCGAAACGGCGTCGCCGAGTCCGGCGGCACGGGCACGGGCCCGCAGCCAACGGGTGGTGGCCACCGTCTTCCAGCATCCACGCCCGCCACAGGTGCACGCGTCGCCACTGGCCGACACCGTCATATGGGCGCCGCTGCGCCCACCGGCCGGGGCGAGCACCTCGCCGTCGTACAGGATGCCGACCCCCAGCACCTCACCGGTCGACACCGACGCGAACGTCCGGCGGCCGCGCCCGGCACCGAACCACCGGTCGCCGAGCACCTGCAACCTGGCCCGGTGCTCGACGCGCACCGGCACTCCGGTCAGCGCGCCGAGCCGCGCGGTCACGGGATAACCGTGCAGCGCCGGTACGTCGTTGACCTCGTTGATCAGACCGGCACCGGGATCCACGAGCCCGGCGGCCGCCACACCCACCCCGATCAGATCATGACCGTCGAAGACCCCGGCGGCCAGCGCCAGCGCCGCGTCGATGTCGGCGGGCCGAGCCGTCGCGGCGTCGTACGACGCCTCGGCCCGCCGCACCACGGTGCCGGACCTGCTCAGCACGGCCGCCCTGACCCGCCCGGGCACCAGTTCCACCCCACCGAGCATCCGGGGCGAGCGGGGCGCGACCGGCCCCGGCACCGGCTCGGGGACCAACCGCAACGGAAAACGTTCATGGACCATGCGCCGACTCTGCCACGGCAGGGTTTCAGGGAGACAGAGCTGTGAGAGATCTGACCGAGCTGACCTGGCACGAAGTACGCGAAGCCGGCGCCCGCGCCATCGCGCTGCTGCCCATCGGATCGCAGGAACAGCACGCCGCCCACCTGCCCATGGGCACCGACACCCTGCTCGCCGAGGCGGTGCTCGACCACGCGGCCGTGTTGCTCGCCGAGGACCCGACCGAGTCCGAGCTGATCCGGCTGCCCGCCCTGCCGTTCGGCCACAGTCCGCACCACCTGTTCGCGGCCGCCGTCTCGCTGTCCGCCGCGACACTGGGCGCCGTGCTCGACGACGTCCTCGACTCCCTGGTCACCAGCGGATATCGGCGGATCATGGTCGTCAACGGTCACGGTGGCAACGACGAGATCATGCGGCTCGCCGTGAAGCGTTTCGCGCTGCGTGCCGACGTCACCGTCGCCGCCTGCTCGTACTGGACGATCACGGCGGCCGACGGCGGGAGCGGGGACGAGAGGCCCGAGGTCACCCCGGGACATGCCGGGTGGTTCGAGACCTCCCTGATGCTGGCCGCCCGCCCCGGTCTCGTCCGGGGCCCGGTCGCACCCCGGGCCCCGGTCGAGCCACCACCCCTTTTCGACAACCCGCCCTATCCCGGCCTGACCGTGGAACGCCACGGCGAATGGGCCCGGGTGGGCGGATCGACGGACGACGCCTCCGGCGCCGACGCCGCGTCGGGGCGCCGACTGCTGGACGACCGGGCCCGGGGGCTCGCCGGGGCCATCCGCGCGTTCGACGCGGCCACCATCCGAACCGAGGAGAAGAATGAAGATCACTGACGTCGACGTGTGGGTGGTCAATCTGCCCCTGGTCAATCCGTTCACCAGCTCGTTCGAGACCAAGACCGGGGAGACCCGCACCGTCGTACGGATCCGCACCGACGACGGGGTCGAGGGCTGGGGCGAGACGATGTGGGGCCGGCCCGTCGCGGCGATCGTCCGCGCCATCGCCGACGATCTGATCGGCACCAGCCCGTTCGCCCTGGAGAGCTTCCACCGCAAGCAGCACATGGTGCCGTTCTTCCACGGCTACCTCGGATACGCGGCGATCGCCGCACTCGACGTGGCCTGCTGGGACGCCATGGGCAAGGCGACCGGACGGTCGGTCACCGAACTGCTGGGCGGGCCCGTCCGGGACGAGGTCCCCATCACCGCCCTGGTGACCCGGGCCGACGCGCCCGGCGCGCGTGCAGGCACGCTTCCCGGACAACTCGCCGACCACGCGGCACGGGTGGTCGCCGAAGGCGGCTTCGGCGCGGTCAAGCTCAAGGGCAGCACGGACGTGGCGGGCGATGTCGCCATCATGCGGGCGCTGCGCACCGCCCTGCCCGACGTGGACCTTCGGGTGGACCCCAACGCCGCCTGGTCGGTGCCCGATTCGATACGTGCCGGGATCGCGCTCGAAGAGCTGGACCTCGAGTACCTGGAGGACCCCTGCGTCGGCATCGACGGCATGAGCCAGGTGAGGGCGAAGGTGCGGATACCGCTGTGCACCAACATGTGCGTCGTACGGTTCGAGGACTTCGCCCCCGCGATGCGGCTGAACGCGGTGGACGTCATCCACGGCGACGTCTACAAGTGGGGCGGCATCGCGGCCACCAAGGCACTCGCGGCCCACTGCGAGACCTTCGGGCTCGGCATGAACCTGCACAGCGGCGGTGAGTTGGGCATCGCCACCGCCGCGCACCTGGCCGTCGTCTCCAGCACACCCGTGCTCTCCCGCGCGATCGACAGCATGTACTACCTGCACGCCGACGACATCATCGAACCCTTGTGTCTCGACAACGGCCGGCTGCGGGTGCCGGCGGGCCCCGGCCTGGGAGTGAGCGTGGACGAGGAGAAACTGCGTCACTTCGCCGGGGTGAACGAGCGGGAAGGCGATCTGACCGGATGAGGAAGGAAGCGGTACGCACGGGGGACGCGCCCCGGCCGGCCGGGGCGTACAGCCAGGGCGTGGTCGCCGGCGGGTTCCTGTACACCGCCGGCTTCGGTCCCCAGGACCCGCGGACCGGGTCGACACCCGAGGGCGTGGCGGACCAGACCCGGCAGGTGCTCCGGAACATCCGGGCGGTGCTGGCCGAGCGGGGGCTGAGTCTGGACGACGTCGTGAAGGTGACGGTGCATCTGCAGGAACTGCGGCGTGACTTCGCCGAGTTCGACGCCGCCTACCGGCCGTTCTTCGCCGAGCCCTGCCCGGTGCGTACGACGGTCGGCTCCGACCTGATGGACATTCTCGTGGAGATCGACGTGGTCGCCGTCCTCCCCTGCTGACGGGCTGCCCCGCAGGGTGGGGCACGGACAGGGGGCGGGTGGCCGGGGCCCCCCCCCCCCCCCCCGCTCCCCGGAGCGGCTTCCGACCCGGGCGGGCGCCGACGCTGACGGAAACCGGGGCGTCAGCGGACGCGGGCCACCGCGCTGTAGATACCGCTGCCCTCCACGGCGGGCGCCGGGTCCGTCCTGAACCACTCCGGCGCCGTGACCAGTCCGGGATCGACCAGGTCGAGGTCGTCGAAGAAACGGGCGACCTCCGCGCGGGTGCGGAAGCCGAGCCGGATGCCACCCTTGGCGTACTCGGCGGTCACCATCTCCGCGAGTTCCGGGTACAGGTCGGACGCGGCGTGCGACATCACCAGGTAGCTGCCGGACGGCAGGGTGGCGACCAGGTCGCGGACGATGCCGTGGGCGTCCTGCTCGTCGGGGATGAAGTGCATCAGCGCGATCAACGACAACGCGATCGGGCGCTCGAAGTCCATGACGGCGCGGGCGCGTTCGAGGATCGCCGCCGGCTGCCGCACATCGGCCTGGATGTAGTCCGTGGCCCCCTCGGGACCACTGGTCAGCAGTGCCTGCGCGTGCCGCAGAACGATCGGGTCGTTGTCGGTGTAGACGATCTTCGCCGTGGGCGTGATCCGCTGGACTATCTGGTGCAGATTCGGCTCGGTGGGTATGCCGGTGCCGATGTCGAGGAACTGGTCGATGCCCTGTGCGGCGAGCCATCCGGCGGCGCGCTGCATGAACTGCCGGTTCTGCCGGGCCGCGTCGCGTGCCTCGGGCGGCAGCTTCTCGCCCACGGCCTCGTCGACGGGGTAGTTGTCCTTGCCTCCGAGGAGCCAGTCGTAGACGCGCGCGGGATGCGCGTTGGCGGTGTCGATCTGCGGTGGCTGGGGGGTGTCGGTCGTCATGACGGGCTCCGGCGCACGAGGGGGATCACGGGTGTTCGGCAGCATCGTACTCGGAGCCGACATCACGCCTTCTCCTGACCGGAGTTGGCGTCCCGGCGGGCGCGCGGCGGTCTCGGTGAGCGAGGCCGGCGGGTGGCGGAGAAGGCACGAGGCGCCGTCTTCCGACCGGATGTCGGAGACGGCGCCTCGGGGTGGGACGGGTTCGCGGGTGGGGTCCGCCGTGCCACGGCGTCTACTTGGGGTCGCGGTCGAACTGCGCCTTCGACCAGCGGTGACCCAGGACGCTCAGGCCAAGGCACCAGGCGAGGGCGATCCACCAGTTGTTGCCGATCCCGGTACCGAGGAGGAGTCCGCGCAGGGTTTCGATGGCCGGGGTGAAGGGCTGGTACTCGGCGATCGGCTGGAACCAGCCGGGCATCGAGTCCAGCGGGACGAAGGCGCTGGAGATGAGGGGCAGGAGGATCAGCGGCATGGCGTTGTTGCTGGCCGCCTCGGCGTTGGGGCTGCCCATCCCCATACCGACCGCGATCCAGGTGAACGCCAGGGCGAAGAACGCCAGCAGTCCGAAGGCCGCCAGCCATTCGAGAACCGTGGCGTCCGTGGAGCGGAAGCCCATCGCGACACCGACGGCGCCGACGAGGACGACGCTGATGATCGCCTGCAGCACGCTGCCGACGACGTGTCCGAACAGCACGGACCCGCGGTGGATGGCCATGGTGCGGAAGCGGGCGATGATGCCCTCGTTCATGTCGGTGGCGACGGACACGGCGGTGCCGACCACCGTGGAGCCGATCGTCATCAAGAGGATGCCCGGCACGATGTAGGCGATGTAGGCGGCACGGCCCGCGCCGCCGCTCATGGTGTTGCCGAAGATGTAGACGAAGAGCAGCAGCAGCATGACGGGAGTGAGCAGCAGGTTCAGTGTGAGGGAGGGATAGCGCCGGGCGTGGAGCAGGTTGCGGCGCAGCATCGTGGACGAGTCGCGCACGGCGAGGGAGAAGGAGCTCATCGAAGGGCCTCCTTGGCCTGGTTCGGCTGGTTCTGCTGGTTCGACTGCTTCGGTACGTCGGTGCTGCCGGTCAGGGCGAAGAAGACGTCGTCGAGGTCGGGGGTGTGCACGGTCAGTTCGTCGGCTTCGATGTCGGCGGAGTCCAGCCGGTCGAGGAGGGAACGCAACTCGCGCTGGGTGCCGGCGCTGGCGATCTGCAGGATGAGGCCCTCGTCGTCCCGGGAGGCCTCGCGCAGTGCGAGGGCGGCGGACTGGTAGGTGTCCGGGTCGGTGAAGCGGAGTCGGACGTGTCCGCCGGGGATCAGCCGCTTGAGTTGCTCGGCGGTGCCCTCCGCGGCGATCCTCCCGTCGTGGAGGACCGCGATGCGGTCGGCCAGTTCGTCGGCCTCCTCCAGGTACTGGGTGGTGAGGAAGACCGTGGTGCCGCTGGTGACGAGTTCGCGGATGATCTGCCACATGGTGTGCCGCGAGCGCGGGTCCAGGCCGGTGGTCGGCTCGTCGAGGAAGATGATGCGCGGGCCGCCGACCAGGGTCATGGCGATGTCCAGGCGGCGTTTCATGCCGCCCGAGTACGTGGAGGCCGGCTTCTTCGCCGCCTCCACCAGGTCGAAGCGCTCCAGGAGTTCGGCGGCGACGCGCCGGCCCTCGGCCTTGGACAGGTGGTGCAGGTCCGCCATGAGGAGCATGTTCTCCTCGCCGGTGATCAGACCGTCGACGGCGGAGAACTGGCCGGTGACACCGATCACGGCGCGTGCGGCTTGCGCCTGGGAGGCGAGGTCGTGGCCGCCGACGTGGATCTGCCCGGAGCCGGCGCCCGGGGTGATGAGCGTGGAGAGGATCTTGACTGCGGTGGTCTTGCCGGCGCCGTTGGGGCCGAGCAGGGCGAAGACGGTTCCTTCGGGGACCGTCAGGTCGACGCCGTCGAGGACGACCTTTTCGCCGTAGGACTTGCGCAACCCGTACGCCGCGATGGCCAGGTCGGTCATGAGGGGGACTCCTTCGGAGACTGCGGTCGGTGGTGTCGCCGTGGGTCAGACGCTGCGGGCGGTGATGTCGCCCTGGGCGGTGGTCGCCCGGATGGTCAGGACGGGGGTGTCGTCGGCGTTCCGGAGCGCGTTGCTGATACGGCCGTGGCCGGTGCCGGCGTCCAGGGACGCGGAGACGCCGCGGGCGGCGCCGACGGTGATGTCGCCGGACTCGGTGCGCAGGGTGACGGTGCCGCGTGTGGCTTCGGCGATGTTGAGGTCGCCCTTCTGGGTGCTGATCTCCGCGGGGCCGCCGAGGCGGCCGACGGAGATGTCCCCCGCCATGAGGGTGAGGCGGGCGCCGGTGGTCTCGTCGAGCTTGACCGTGCCCTGGGCGCCCTCGAAGTCGACGTCGCCCAGGCGTCCCACGCCGCGCAACTCGGCGGCGGCCGCCTTCGCTTCGACGCGGGAGCCGACGGGAAGCTGGACGGTGACCTCGACGGATCCGGAACCGCTGCCGAGAAGCCGGTTCTTGGCCGGTGCCGCCTCGATACGCAGGACGCCGTCACCGAAGGCGACCTGGATCTGCTCCGCGGCCTTCACGTCGCGGCTCTTGGAGGCGTTCGCCGGCAGGACCTCGACGGTGGTGTCGGCGCGGTCGGCGGCGATGAACTGGATGCGTCCCGCGGGGATGTCGAGGACGGCCGAGACGGGGGCGGGGGTGTCGAACTTCTGCATGGTGAACTCCTTCTCCGGTACCGCGCGCCCTTGCGGCTCGCGTTTTCCGATGAAGGAAACGCTACGTTGCATTCACGGATCTGACAACGGCCTTGTTGCATCAAATTGCCATAGCAGCAGGTAGATGCAGGAAGTTCATTGCAATGGTCTCGACGAGAACGCAACGTCTCTCTCAGAAGGCTGTTGCAATGGAATGACAGTGAACGCTCAGAGCGATGTGCCCGCGTCGACGCCCTCGGCTCCCAGTACGTTCAGAAGGGCCAGCGCCTCGGCGCCGTGGGATCCGGGCGGCGCGGTGTACAGCACGAGGTACTGGTCGCGGTCCGTGAGCGAGAGCGAGTCGCAGTCGACGGTGAGCTCCCCGACGACCGGGTGGCGGAAGGTCTTCGTGAGCATCGGCGCGGCCTGCACGTCGTGCCGGTCCCACAGCCGCGCGAACTCGGGGCTGGCGTCGCGGAGTTCCTCGACGAGTCCGGTCACCGCGGGGTCGGACGGGTACCGGGCGAGGGTGAGCCGCAGCCGCATGACGACGTGATGCCGGAACTCCGCCGCGTCGGAGACCCCGTACAGCGGCGCACCCGTGCGGGCCGGCCCGAGGAAGGCCCGGCGTGCGAGATTGCGGTCCTCCGGGGCGAGCTCGGCGAAGTCCTCCATGAGCGCGGCCGCGAGGTCGTTCCACGCGAGCACCTCGAAGACGGCGGATGTCACGAAGGCGGCCGTCTGCGGCAGCCGGTCGAGGAGCGCGAGGATGCTCGGGCGGACGTCGCGCCGGTGCAGTCCGCTGCGGCTCGGCGCGGTGCCCGCGAGGACGTGGAGGTGGTCGGACTCGGTGTCCGTGAGTCTCAGCGCGCCCGCGATCCCGGCGAGGACCTCGCCCGACGGCCGGGGCGCCCTGCCCTGCTCCAGCCGGACGTAGTACTCCGTGGAGATGTGCGCGAGGACCGCGACCTCCTCGCGGCGCAGACCCGGTGTGCGGCGCCGCGAGCCAGAGGGCAGGCCGACGTCCTCCGGCCGGAGCCGCTCGCGACGACTGCGGAGGAACGCGCCGAGCTCCTGCTTGTCCATCCCTCCAGTCTGCACGCCGCGCGGCGACGGATCCTGTTACCGCCTGTGCCTGCATCCGGCCCGGAGACCGGCTGACACTGTCGGCATGACGAACGACATCGACATCGCACCCATCGGCCTGCTCACCGGAAAGGTCCTGTTCATCACCGGCGCCAGCCGCGGCATCGGGGCGGCGGCGGCCCGTCTCTTCGCACGCGAGGGCGCCGCCGTCGTACTCGCCGCCCGCGGCACCGACGCCCTCCGGCAGATCGTCAACGGGATCCGCGCCGACGGCGGCATCGCGGACGCCGTGTCCGTGGACCTCGCCGACCGTGCGAGCGTCCGCGCCTCGGTGGACCGTGTCGGCGAACTGCACGGACGACTCGACGGCGCGTTCAACAACGGGGCGGCGATCCAGCAGCCCGGCCTCCTCGACACGACGAGCGACGAGGACATCGAGGAGCAGTTCGCGGTGAACTTCCGTGGGCACTGGACCGCGATGACGGCCGAGGCCGCGCTCATGCGCCGTGGCGGGGGCGGAGCGATCGTCAACACGTCGAGCATCGGCAGCCGCCGCGCGAACCCGGAGCTCCCCGCCTACGGCGCGATGAAGCGCGCGCTGAACAGCATCACCGAGAGCGCGGCCGTGACCTGGGGGCGGGAGGGGATCCGGGTGAACGGCATCACCCCGGGCGGCACCGCGACGGAGATGATCGACAAGTGGGAGGCGGCGTCCCCGGGCGTCGTCGCGCGCATCGACGCGAGCATCCCGCTCGGTCGGATGGCCGAACCTCGCGAGGTCGCCGAGGTGGCCGCGTGGCTGCTCAGCGACCGGGCCTCGATGGTGACCGGCGCGATCGTCCCGGTGGACGGCGGCGCCGGCGCCTGAGGGACGCCGGACGTCCATGACCGCCGCACTCCGACCGAGGGGGCGGGGGCCGAGGCCGGCAAGCGGATCGGCGCTGACACGGGCGGGGCCCTCCGCTTGCCATGACGAGGAGACGCTCCGGTCCGCCACATGCTCCGGACTGTCCCGGAGTGCTTCAGGGGTACCCCGGCTCCGGGGGGCGGGGCACCGTGGCGGGAGGCGGTGCGCGGTGCCTGGTCCCCCGTGTGGCGCACCGTGTGCTTCGGGCGTGGAGTGGAAGTGCGGGAGACGGCTACATGCTGGAGATCAAGCGCCATCCCAAGGACCCCCGGCCTGGCGTCCTGCACGTCGACAGCTGCACCATGGCCCACCGGAAGACGTCACCGATCTCCGCAGCCCAGTTCCGCGTCGCCATCCGGGACACCGAGTACATCGAGACCTGCAGCTTCTGCCGACCGGAAGCCAAGCCGGACGACACAGCCGACTGAAACGTTGCGCAGCCATTGCGCAAAGGCCGGCGCACGGCGAACCCGCAGCTGCGCAACTAACGCCCCATGGCCGCCAGTTGCGCAGCTAGCTACCCGCCGCGGCGCCGGTCAGGACAACGACGCCAGGCGCCGCGCAGGGACTGCGCATCGCCGTACACCCGACCGGCGCAGGTCACAGCAGTGCACACCGGTATCGCGACCACGCTGGCGGACATGCGCGAGGACCACGACACCTCCCCCGGAAAGCCGACCACCCACGGTAACGAAACGAGATGCACGCCCCTCGACGCTGTGTGACTCTCGTGTCACCCCCACTACGCGAGAACGGGACCCGGGACTGCCGGCCGCAGCACGCGAACCGCCAGCCCGCCGCCCCGGCTGCACGCCACCTGGTCACCACGGTGCGCAGCCGGGGCGCACCCATTGCACGCCGATCGCACAGCTGGCCACCGCCCCGCACACACTGCGCAAGCATCACCCTGGCTGCGCAACCGACCACTGCGCGACCGCGCAGCCGCCGCGGCAACTCCACCGGTGTGGCCTGTGGTGGGACCACCTCCGAGCCCCCACCACTCGCGAAAGACTCTCCCCCGCGCAACTGCGGGGGCTGTGCAACGGGCCGCCGCATCGCTGCGCAGCCCTGCTCTCAGACCGCCGATTGGCGACTGCCCATACGCCAGGGTTCGCCACCCCTAAAAGCCGCCTACCTGGGCGTATGTGCGCGGCACCCCTCTAGCGCCACCGTTCGCCATGATCATTCGCAACAACATAAAAGCGCGCGCCGGTAGGGCCAGCCGGTCGTGGCCGCCCCCGACAGGCGCAGCAGATCGAAGGCGACGAAGTGCGCCGGCCACTCCTCCGCGGCCCGGGCGGCTGTGTCGGCTAGGTCGGCTGCTGTACATGCGTCCTTGGCAGCATGTTCGGCTTCCGCCGACCGCGTGGGCGGCTGCGGCATCGAGGGCGGCCTGGTCGCCGGCTGCGCGGGCGTCCGTGGCGTAGTTCTCTGCGCGGCCGACTGCCGCGTCGGCGGCTGCGGCGTCCTCGGTGGCCTTGCGGTCGTACTCGACCGTGCGGGCCAGTGACGCCGTGGCCTTGGCCGCGGCGCCGGCAGCGTCGGCTGCGTAGGCCAGAGCCTCCTGAGAGTATCCGCGGGCGGCGCTTGCGTAGCCGGTGGCATTGGCCGCGTGCTGGAGGGCTGCCTCGGCGTCGCCGGTCGCCTGGTCGGCGAGGGCCTGAGCGGTCTGGGACTCCTCGAAGGCGTTGCGGGCGTGGGCGACGGCGACGGCCTTCTGCTGCTCGGCGATCTACGGCATCCGTGCCACGGCTGGCAGCGACGTGGCCGGGGTGCGGAGGGACGGCGACGCGCGGAGGCCGGGCAGAAATTCGCTTTCAACCTTTAGCCTGCGGCGCCGCTCTACAGAGGGGTGACAGGACACAGCCCGTTGACAGGGCCCAAGAAGGAGAGCAGATGCCGGACAACGGCCGAGGCTCCGAAGCACCGCGGGAATCCCAGGATCCCGAGAGCTTCGAGGTCTTCGCGCAGGCGAGTCAGAGACGGTTGTACCGGACCGCGTACCTGCTGTGCGGGGACCCGGACACGGCACGTGACCTGACGCAGACGACCCTGGCCAAGCTGTTCCAGCACTGGCAGCGGGCGAGCGCCGCCGACCATATCGAGGCCTACGCCAGGACCGTGCTGACCCGTACCTACCTGGCCGAGCGGCGGCGCCGGCTGAGAGACCTGCTGGCACACTCACGTCCCGACCCCAGGTCCGCCTCGGACCACTCCGACCTGCGCGTGACGCTGATATCGGCGCTGGCCGAACTGCCTCCCCGCGCACGGGCCATGGTCGTGCTGCGGTACTGGGAGGACCTGAGTGTCGAGTCCGTCGCCGAGCTGTTGAAGTGCAGCGAGTCCACGGTCAAGAGTCAGTGCTCTCGTTCGCTGGCCCGGCTGCGCGCACAGCTGGGCGAAGCCCACACCTACGCCACGGGGAGTTGAGGAACCGCCATGAAGGACAACATCAGCGAAGAAGACCGTCACAGCGCCCTGCTGGTCCGGGACGCCATGGAGAACACGGTGGCACAGCTGCCCGCGGTGCACGACCTGGTGCCCGCCGCCGTGACGCAGGGCCGGCGCCGCAGAGCGCGGGCCCGTCTCGCCATTGCGGCCGGGAGTGTCTGCGTGGCCGGGGCGGTGGTGGCCGCGTCGTTGGCACTCGCCGGTGGGCACGATGCCCGTTCGGCCCGTCCCGCGGCGAGCGGGACACCTGTGCCGCACGAGTCGTCAAGCCCGGTCCGGCCGGAGGGCTACCGCTCACCGTTCCACCAAATTCCGCCCCTGGAAGACCTGCAGTTGGAGGGACTCACGGTGCGCGAGCGGACGCAGCGCGCGGATTTCCAGCAGAAGGCAGCGAGGGTCCTTGACGAGCTCTTGCCGGACAGCGTCGGCCTGGTCCGGCCGTCCTACGCCAATGCGCGGAGCTATCGGGGCGAGACGGCAGACGGCAAAGTCTTCCCGCTCGCCTTCAGCACGTACTACTCACGAAGCGGTCCCGGCCCGGGTCCCTGCCTGAAGTACATCAACAACACGCGAGGCGGCTGCGAGCACGTCACGCTGTCCAATGGCATCAAGGCAATGGTGGTCCGCCTGACCGACCATGCGGTGGTCCCGCTCGTGCACACCCAGATCGAGTTCTCCTACCGACACCATCACGTCACATTCCGTGTCGAGTCGGACCCGAAAGCCGAGGTCGATTCCCCGGTATCCGGCAGGGAACTCCAGACCATTGTCAGCGACCCACGCTTCCTCGACCTGGTGCGGGACGCCATCAAGCTCCCGCTGGAAACAAAGAAACCCACCAACAAGGGCAGCTGAGAGGCCGTCCGACCGCGAGGAGCCGTCCGACGGGTCACGCCGTGGTGAACACGGCGACCGGATGACGGCTGGCCGGGCCGTGACTCGAAGTCCGATCGCCGGGTTGAACACGCCAGCGCCGGACCACCTCCCGCCGGACGGCGCGCGAGCCGGGCCCCGGATCCGACCGCCCCGGGGCTCGGCTTACCAAGCTTTGTCGCTCCGGGGCTACTTTCGGAACTGCCGCACGCGGCCCTCTCCCGCCACTCGGCCCTCGCACTCGTCACAACTTCCCCCTCCCCTCCGGCTGTCTCACCCTACGGCTCTGTAGAAAATGCGGCCCCAGCGCATCTCCCGGCCGTTTGGACCTCGACACACCACGCTTTCCCCGAAACAGCCAGGTCACCGTATGTCCAGTGAACGAGGCATGCCTGTGCCCCTTGGAGCTTCGGCCTCTATGTCGCCGTACGTGCGGAGAGGCGCAGGAGTCAGTAGGGCGCCCGCCTCAGCGTCACGAGTCGCCCTGGTGTGCCGATCAGACCGGGCGCAACCCTGTGCCGCAAGGGAAGCCCCCTGCAGCCGCAGCGACTAGACCTCGACGAAGGCGACGACCACCACGGTCCTCAAGGCCGTCACCCAGTACAGGAGCCGGACACGCTCGACGTCGTCGACGTACTGGCGTAGCCGCCGGCCAGTGCTGTCGCCGGGGAGGGGTTCGCCGGCGTCGGGGTCGACGGAGATGACGCCCAGGGCGCGATCGAGGGCGCGGATCTCCGCCTCATGGTGATGTTCTCCAGCTGCTTGGCGGCGGAGTCGGAGAAGACGATCCGGGCCCTACGTGCTCCGTACTGTCGAGCCATCAGGCGACAGCCGGGCGCTGAGCTGCGAGCCGGGCGAGTTTCGCCTGGCGCAGCTCCTCCCAGGGCGTGCAGTCCTCTGCTGAGGGCAGGCCGTTGGCGGCGATGTCCTCCAGGACGGCGGCGAGCCGGTCGGCGCTCTCGCGGGTCTGGGCCGCGTACGCGCGGACCGCGTCGGCGGCCGCGGGCTCCAGCTGCTGCCGGGCGTGGTCGGCGGGGGCCGGCTGTTCGCTCATCGAGGGCTCCAGGGGCAGAACTGGCCTCTGCTCCCACGGTATCGGCCCATCCGACCCCCGGGGAGCGCTCCGGACGAACCGGCCCATCCGAAAGGGCCGCCATGGAGCGCGGTGGGGCGGCCCGTCGCCGCGGAACCGGCCGGCGTACCGCTGGCCGCGTGCGCGACGTCCTGGCCGGCGAGCACGGCGTAGCGTGCGGGCATGCGCTTTCCGCTGGGACTGGGTAGAGCCGGTGGTGGGAGCGGAGCAGCGCCGGCAGTCTGTCGCACGGGAAAACAGACGCGCCGTTCGTGGCTCCAGGTAAACCCGCCTCCAAGCTCGGTCGGCGGTCTTCAAGAGACCATGCCCGCCTGAATCAGGGGCTCCGGCGGGGTGTGGGCGGGGAGCTGGTCGTTGGGATGATGACCCAATCCGTGACGCTGGCGGGGTCTGCGTCGGGCGGGCGGGCGCGGGATTGCGCTCGAGCGGGAAGGCCGCGCCCGGCGTCGGGTGTCCCGGTCCGGTGCGTACCGGGACACCCATCAGCATCGTGACACCGGCCATGTGAGCGCGCCGCGCTGAACAGAGCGGCCGGATGACGGACGGCTTCGCCCCGAGCCGTGCGCAGCCCTTCAGACCGCACAACGACGGGCGGCCCAAGCCCAGGGCAACCTGCCCCAGGCAGGGAAGAGTGTGTGTAAGTCCCCAGGTCGACTGCGCCATAACCGTTGGCGTCGATGTCCGCCCGAGGGATGGGAGTCGGGCAGGTTCTCAGTCACAGTGGACGTACTCGGTCGAGGGGAAGCCGTGGCGGGGGAAGGAGGACCGATGCCGGAACCCGGTCTGTTCGAGCTGGAAGCCGTTGTGGTGGGGCAGCCGAAGCGTTCACGGTGGCGTAGATACGCGGGCCCCGCCTTGGCCGTGTCCACCGTGAAGGGGACTCCGCTCGCCTGGGTCACATACTCCGACGACACGCACTCCGTCCTCACGAAAACGTCCGGTGAGTTCATTGTCGGCATCGAGCAGTTCGGGCCGGTGGAGTTCCGCTTCACCGACGCCGCGGACCGGGCGGCCGGCACCGCCGGTGCCTCTGGACACATCAAGACCCGGCAGCTGGGCCTCCAGACGGAACAGGGACGCCAACTCCTCCTCACACGGCCGGGTCTCCTGTTCGCCGAATGGCATCTCACGGAGACCGATCCGGAAAGGGGCCCAGCGCCGGAGATTCTCGGCCGGGTCACGGTGAGCACCATCGACTCGTGGATCGGGTTGCAGCAGTACGTTGTCGAAATGGACCCTCGCCTGGACGCCTCCGAACGGCGGACCGTCGTCGCCTCGGTCGTCTGTTTGCACCTGCTCCGCCGGCCTCCGGGTGCCCATATCGCGCCGGCGTGAGAGGGGCCCTGCCTGGCTGCACCACTTCATGGGACGCGATCCCGCCTCACGACAGCGACCGCACCCCCGCTCAACGGCCCATCAGCGACAGCAACCCTGCCTGACAAGCCGTCACCGACACCCGCCCTCTGACACCAAACCGGCGCATCGCACCACCGGCCCGGTCGCCCCCCGAGGCCGATCAGGACGTGCACGGCCCGGCGGACGCCGGAGCCGATCCGCCGTACGCGGTGAGGACACACCGCGGTGAGAATCGCGGTGCCGGCGGCTGAGGACCCCCACAGGCGGCGGACCTGGACGCCACGAGTCTCCCGGTGACCGCCACAGCCCGGGTCGGAGCGAACAGGACGTCACGGTCTACGCCGGCTCTCGCCATCCTGCGACCGGGGACAGGCGTCGGTGTCGCTGCCTGTCCGCGGGGCGCAGCCCGCCGGCAGGGGCGAGGGAGGTCCGCAGTTGGAGCTTCTCGGCGGCGCCGCTGTCCTGGTCCGGGCCTAACCCAGCTGGCGGATTTCCTGGTCGCCGAGGGGGTGGTCGACGACATCAGCCACGAGGGCCTGCGCATTCTGCTCCGCGAGGGAGGTTTCAACGCCTGAAGACCTGGAAGACCTCCCGCGACCCCGACTACGCGACCAAGAAGGCCCGTGTCGAACACCTCACGCGATCGCCGACGGCGAAGTCCTACCCGAGGACGACGGACCCGAAGTCATCTTCTGCATGGATGAGTTCGAGCCGCTCAACCTGATGCCCCAACCAGGCCGGCAATGGGCCGAACACGGCGGCGAGCATAAGAACCCCGACCGTGAGCCACGCCGACGGCGGCGGGCGGCCTACAACCGCTACGACGGGGTGCGGCACCTGTTCGCCGCACTCGACCTGGCCAAGGACGAACTCATCGTGGCTCAACCGCATCGAGGCCCAGTTCACGGCCCTGCGTTACTTCACTCTCGACGGCACGGACCATGCCGACCACAAGGAACAGGGCAGCATGATCCGGCGCTACATCATCTGGCGAAACCGCCACGCCGACGACCGACGCCTACGCGCCGTCGTCGACAGGGCGAACGTTGCCTGATGCGGCGCTGGGTTGGCGCGGGCGTACTCTTGATCACCATCCTGAGGGGGTCTACGTGGCAGCGACGGGGATACAGAGGACTGGCCGAGCCGGTGGCGCACTGATGCTGGTGTCTGCGGCCGTCCTCCTGACAGGTTGCGGCGACGGCCGCGGCGATCCGCCCCCGAGGCCGAAGGCGGGGCCCGTGATCCGCACCTGTGTGACCTCGTCGGGCGGTCTGCGGGCCGACTTGAACGGTGACGGTACGGCCGACGAGGTCTCGCCCGCCTCCGCCCCCCGCGCCGGTACCGACTCCGACTCCGGGCTCCGCATCACCTTCGGCGCGACTCACGGACCCGACACCTCGGTGACTCCCGAGCAACTGGTCGGCGACCGGGGTGACCACCCGGTGACCGTGTCGGCGGCGGTGGCGGACTTCGACCGGGACGGCTGGCTGGACCTGTTCATCGCCGCCACCGGGAAGACATGGGGCGACGACCCGATAGATCCAGCCGTATCCGAACTGCGCCTCGGCCCGTTCTCGGCCCGCGGACGTGGACAGAGTGACCATCACGTCGACCTGAGCGAACCGCGCGCCGCAGGCGTCGCCGACTACAACCACGACCGGTACCCGGATCTCGCCGCCTACGTGTACGACGGGGACGGGCAGCATTCCGTGAGGGCCCGCCTCGGCGGTCCGAAGGGCCTCGAAGGCAAGCAGACCGCCTCCGACCTGCCGTACACGAGCGGGGCCCAGCAAGGCGATGCGCCCACTCCGGACTCCATGCCGGCCCCCAGCCTGCGGACGTTCTACCCGTCGTGCGAGGACAAAGGCAAAGGCTGACGGCGACGCGTGTGGCCCCGCACCCGACCGACGATCTCTCCATCGAACCCGGGGCGGTTCAGAGAGTAGGGCAGCATGATCCGCCGCTACATCATCTGGCGGAACAAGCACGCCCAGGACGAGCGCCTGCGCGAGGTGATATCCCGGGCAAACGTCGCCTGAGCTGCGACTGCGTGCTTCGCCGGATCACCCTGCGGAGCCCGGGCCGACAGGACGGACGTACCACTCCGAAGCGAAGTCTGCTTTCAGTACCACTTCATCCTGCATGAGGTAGTCCGCGTCATGAAGGTCAACTCCGCTGACCACAAAGTGACTGATGCCCGAGTCAACCACCCGCACTTCGGGCTCCACCGGCGCCTGCGCCGCCACCGGCTCCCGCAACGGCGCAGTCTCGGCCACGTCCTGCCCGGACGGCTCGGTGAGCACCTGGGCCATCGTCTCTCTCGTCACCCGCAGCCGCGACCACACCTCACGCTCACCCGCCAGCCGTGAGGTTAACTCGGCTATCTCCGACTCGAGTTCCTTCACCCGGACACGGGTAGCCACCTCCCGCGTCTCCAACTCCTCGATCAACGACACCATCGATGCCCCCTACTTCACCCGCCACAGCAGATGGATGCCTACCCCGCCCACACCGTCAACCAGCGTTCTCCCAGCTCAAGGGCTTCCCCGGAGGAGAGCTACACCCATCGTCGACCGCCTCACCTTCGGCGGCAACATCATCGAGACCGGCACTGACTCCTACCGCCTCGCCACCACCCACGCCCGTGCCGAGCAGCAGCAAGCGGTCGGCTGAGTGGCGAGGAACCACCCGGCCTCTCAGTTCTCCAGAAGGCGCCGACGCCACCATCCGCACGCACCCCACGAACCTGTCAGCATGAGGTGAGAACTGAGGGGAACAGCTCGACGGTCGAATTCGGAATCGAGCCTGGAGACGAGCCTGCCAAGGTCTTCCCGAGCACCACGAGGAAGCCACAGCAGCACGTCCGCCAGGCGGTCTCGCGCCACGAGAGGATCACAGCACTCGCAGGCCATCACAGGATCCGGCAGCACGCGCCCTGGCTGTCTCAGATACCACTGGCACTCGGCCAGGGCAGCAGCCACCGCTCCTGGCCATAGTCGGTCCTCTTCCAATTTCCGGATCGCTACGCGAGTTGCCGCAGACACACCGCGGACCCGGCGGACCGGAATCCCTCTTCTGGGCCGCCAACGCTTCGCGCGCAACCCCTTCGGACGCCTACGTGGCATCGGCCTTTCGGATCAACATGCCGTCATCCTGTCACGGACCGGACTGCCTCCGCACGTGGTCACAGAGAGCCCGCGCCATGGCAGGTGCTCTTACTTCTCACCGACTTTCCTTCGCTCTCCGGACGAAGAGTGATGCCGGAACCCATCGACAAGCGGTCTCGGTTCAGACCTACGCAGCCACATCTACGGTTTTTCACCTGGTATCCCACGGCCAGCGACGAGCAGGGACGCCGGATCCGGATCAGGGGGAACTGGCCCATCCTCGTCGACCAGGACACGGGGGCGTGCCGGATCGTGCGGGGGTCACGCGAGATGGCCGCGCTGCGGGGCACGTCCGAAGTCCGTACGGGACGCTGGCGTGCCGCCGCCGCTCGCCGGCAGCCCGGCCCCGGCGGGGGCTAGCTCGTCAGACCGAGTACGGCTGCCTAGGGCGGTGGCGGGTCGGGGCGGGCGGCCGCGAGGTAGCGCCAGGCGGTTGAGACGTCGATGCAGAAGATGCTGGTCAGCCGCAGAGGATCCGCGGATGCGACGGCCTCGTCAAGGATCCGTTCCTCCCGTGGTTGGGACATCCGCAGGTCCAGTGAGGGGAACGTCGGCTTCAGCGTGGTGAAGTGAACAGGGGGTGGGCCGGGTCGAGGGCGGTATGCGCGCTGACGAGCAGGTGGGGATTGACGCAGTGCGGGCAGCGCCGCCCGACCCGCGCTGTCTCCCTGGGCATGCCCGGTGTCCGCCCGCCGGAGCCTAACCTGCGGCTGGAGCGTGACGAGTGAGTTCATCACCGGAGCACCTGGCCCGAGCGCGGGCAGCGGACTCCGACCGGCGACGGACCCATGTCCTCAAGGTCCTCGACGAGCTGGCCGCAGAGGGCCAGGAGATCACCGTTTCCTCCGTTGCCCGCGCCGCCGGCGTCCACCGCAGTCTGATCCACCGGCACGGTGACCTGCACGCGGCCGTCCTCGGCCGCGCTTCCGGGCCGCCGCCCGGCACAGCGACCGGGACGCAGGTCAGCCGCAAGTCGCTGCTGGCCGACGTCGCGAACCTCACGGCCCGCAACAGGCGACTGTCCGCGCACGTTGCCCGGCTCGAACGGCACCTGTCCGAGGCCCTCGGTCAGACAGCTTGGGAAGCCTCCGGCCTCGGCGCCCGGCCGACATCGAGACACTCACGCGCCGCACCACCGAGCTGGAACAGCAGCTCCTCGACCTGCGCGGCGAACTCGCCGAACGAGACGAAGACCTCCAAGCCGCCCGCGCGGCTAACCGTGAGCTGATGGCCCGGCTCAACCGCTGACGTCAGTCGCCCAGGAGCCGCCATAACACTGACGCTGCGACGCGGTTCAGGCTATGAGCAGGCGGAGGCCGAGATCTGCCGCGTCGAGGTCGGCGAGGTCGCTGTTGCGTTCGGCCCACCGGCCGGAGTCGAGGTCGTCGCTGAGGCTTCGCACCGCCCGCTGCTCGGCCTGCGGCCCGACCCTCGTCCACACTGACATCGCACGGCGGACGTGATCTTCCAGGTACGCCCCCGGTCGGCGCCAGTACGCCTCGAACAGGCCGTCAGTGCAGTCCCACGGGATGGGCACCGGCTCAGCGCGGGCGCAGATCGCGTCGGCCATCCCGGCAAGTGAGGGAAATTCCGCGAGAACGGCGGCGAACTCGGGCAGGTAGTCGCGAGTAAGCCAGAACCGGTCCTGCCATCCGGGCTCGTCGGTGTCGAACGTGAGCACCACCACGCGGCGGGCCACACGGCGCATCTCGAGCAGCCCCGCTATCGGGTCCGCCCAGTGGTGAACGGTGGAGACGGCCATCGCAGCGTCGAAGGACTGGTCCTCGAACGGCAGGCTCTCCGCGGCAGCGACCACACACGGCGCTGAGCCGGCAGGCCGCTGCCCCCGCATGACCGCCGATGGCTCCACCGCGGTCACGTCGCGATCAGCCGGCTCGTAGGAGCCGGTGCCGGCCCCGACGTTCAGCACCGTCTGCGCGTCCCCGAGCGCGTCCCAGATCCGCGCGGCGATCCGCGGCTCGGTACGCCGGGTCGCCGTGTAAGCGCCGCCGATCGCGTCGTACAACCGTGCACCGAGCATCTCCAGCTGCTCCTCCGGCGTCACCATCAGTCCCTTCGCCCGTGCCTCAAGTTCCCTGTCGATGGCCCCCACCATGGCCTCAGCGCGATCACGCCGCTCCAGCAGCAGGCCGCGCAGTCGGCGCAGGTGCGCGTCCGCGTCGGCGGACGGGTCGCCGACCAGTTCCGCAACCTCCCGCAGGCCGAAGCCCAGCCGCCGATAGGCCAGCACCTCCCGCAATCGCTCCACGTCGCCCGCTGAGTAGGCCCGGTACCCGGCCACGGTCCGCGCGGACGGACGCACGAGTCCGATCTCGTCATAGTGATGCAGCGTGCGAACGCTCACGCCGGCCAGCCCGGCCACGCGTCCCACGGTCCAGTGATCCTCCACGGCAGCGACTATGCAGCCTGACGCCACGTGAGAGTCAAGGGCGGGGGTATGGGGTGGCCCTGGCGCCCAGATCACACGGACTCTGGCGGCAGCCCAGGTCTACGGTGCATCTCGACTGCGGCGGACCGTCGTTGACCGTGGTTGACCGCAGGATGTGGCACGACTGCGCCCTTCGATGCGAACTCTCGGCTGGATGGGGTGACGCACTCGCTTTCGAGGTCTGTTCCTGCTCGTCAGGACAGCGTTCGGCCTTGTCCACGGTCGTTCACCATCGCGTGCCAGTCGGTAGGCCCGGACGCCCGTGAACGGCTGATGGCCGCCGACGAATGAGACCAAAACTGAGACCACGTCCCGTCCACACGCTGCGGCAGAGCTGGCCAGGCTCGCTTGTCGACCCGTTACTGGGCCGCGAGCGTGATGGCGGAGAAAATCGAACACGTGCTTGAAGTTGTTCATGGGGCATCCAACCGGCCAGGAGAGTTGCCTCTGCCGCAGCGGAGAACACGGCCTGCCTCACGTGCTCGCTGAAGTGGCCGCGCAGCAGTGGCGTCACTTCGGGTGCTGAGGCATCGGATGGCCGGGCGCCGGCGAGGGTCGTCAGTCAGCGCGGATGATCATGTCGACCAGGGTCTTGGCCGCGGCCCGCAGCCGGGACGGATCCCGGTACACGCTTTCGATGACGACGTTGCCGCGCGTCATGGTGACCAGGACCCGCGCTGCCTCGACCGGCGGGACTGCCAGCAGACCGGCGGCGTCGTCCTGGGAGAGCCGCTCGGCGAGGACGCATTCCAGACCGTCCAGCAGGTCGCGCAGCGCGGCCCGGATGGGTTCCGTCCCGGCCCGGGTGTCGGTGGCCGTCTTGGTCGATAGACAGCCGCGGGCGGGGGTGCCCGCAGTGAGGGACTCGATGGTGAAGTCGAAGAAGTCCAGCAGCGCCTTCCGCAGGTCAGGGTGCGCGAGCCGCGCTGCGGCGTCGGCGAGGAAGGCGTCTTTGTAATCCTTGAAGACGCGCAGGAACAGCGCCTCCTTGTCGTGATACGCGTTGTAGAGCGAACCGCGCTGAACGCCGGTCGCGATCGCCAGGTCCGCCATCGAGGTCGCGCCGTAGCCCTGGCGCCAGAAAACGTCCAGGACCTGCTTCAGCGCCTGCTTTTCGTCGAACTGACGTCTCCCTGCCATGCCCTCATGCTAGCCATTTTTGACGCACCCGTCAAAGTTTGCAACACTGTCAAACATGACGAGGCTGTCAAAGATGGCAGCCACTCTTCGAGGGCAAGGCCCCCCCGCCCCCACACCCAATCGATGCGCGGATCAGCGCAGCAAAGGAGTCAACCCATGACCCGCAGGCGAGTACTCATCACGGGCGCGTCCAAAGGCATCGGCCGCGCCCTCGCCGAGCAGTTGGCAGAAGAAGGCCATACCCCCGTGGGCATCGCCCGCAGCGCACCGCAGTCCTTTCCCGGCGAGTTCTACGAAGCCGACCTTGCCGACCGTGCGGCCACCGATCAGATCCTGGGCGACGTGATGAGCGCGGGACCGGTCGACGCCGTGGTCAACAATGTGGGCATTGTGCGAGCCGCGCCCATCGGGGAGGTCGCTCTGTCCGACCTCGACGCGGTTCTCGACATGAACGTGCGCACCGCGGTCCAGATCGTCCAGGCCGTGTTGCCCGGCATGCTCGAACGGTCCTGGGGCCGCGTGGTGAACCTCGCCAGCCTGGTCACCCTGGGGTGGCCCGAGCGAACGTCCTATGGTGCGGCCAAGGCCGCCATGGAGTTCTTGACGCGAGGCTGGGCCGGAGAGCTTGCTGCACGCGGGATCACCGTCAACGCCGTCGCCCCGGGCCCCACCGAAACCGAGTTGTTCCGGGAGACCAACCCGCCGGGGTCGGCCGGAGCCGCCCGCTACCTGGCGACTGTTCCGATGGGAAGGTTCGGGCGCCCTGACGAGCTCGCCGCCGCCATCGCCTTCCTGCTCTCCGAGAAGGCGGGTTTCATCACAGGCCAGACCCTGCGAGTCGACGGCGGTGCGAGCATCGGCCGCAACACCGCCTGAGAACGGCGGACACGAGAGGGTGGATCGGCGCCGCTCGAGGAACCCGGACCGGCGAAGGCGCGCCTGCGCAGGGCTCTTGAGACCCTCGTGCGGACGGATCTGGCTGCCCTGACCGCCGCGGCTGCATGGCGGTGCACACGGCGACAGTGGTGGCGCGGACCGACGAGGTGGCGACCGATCTCGTCCGCTGCGCCTTCGAGCGCAACGAGAGCGCCTTCCGTGCCGTGATCGAGGAGGGGCAGCGCTCGGGAGAGATCTCGCCCGGACGCGACTCCACCACTCTGGCCGCCATGCTGCAGAACACGGTAATGGGGCTGCGGCGCGCGGTGCGCGTCGCCGATGATGCGGATCGGCCGGCCCGCATCATCGACGCGGTGATCGACTCCCTCTGACCGTCGGCCCCCACTTTCGGCCTCTGACCCTTGGCGTCGGCACGCTGCCCCCTAGCGGTCCCCTTACATGCCCGCGCCCGGGGTCCCGCCTGCCCTGATTTTGTACCTCGAGTTCAAGAACGGTGATTCCGTGCAACCCTTCCTCAACGCCCGTGCCGCCTTCTGGACCGCGGGCGCCGTCGTCGCCCTCGCACTCTGGACCAGCGCGTGCCCCACCATGACCTATCCGCTCTACCAGGCCGACTGGCACGTCTCGACGACCACGGTGACCTGGATCTTCGCCGCGTACCCGATCGCGCTGATCCCCGTCCTGATCATCTTCAGCGACCTGTCCGACCACATCGGGCGGCGGTCCGCCATGCTGCTCGGCCTGCTGGCCGAGCTCGTCGGGGTGCTCCTCTTCGCATTCGCCGACGGCGTCCCCTGGCTCATGGCCGGGCGGGCGTTCATGGGCCTCGGAGTCGGCCTGTCCCTGAGCCCGGCGAGTGTGGCCATGGCAGAGTTCAGCGCCCCGGGCAAGGAAGGGCGCGCCGGATCGATCGGCACGGCCATCTCCTCGTCCGGTATCGCCCTGGCGATGCTGGTCGGCGGCGCCCTGACCCAGTACGCCCCCTTCCCGCTGCACCTGAACTTCTTCGTCCTCGCCGCCGTGATCGCGGTCGTCGTCTGCTTCGTCGCCGGTATGCCTCACCACACCGCGAACGAGACAAGCACCCGGTGGCGCGTGCGCGCGATCGTCATCCCCCGCGGTAACCGCGGGGTCTTCGCCGCCGGCGCGGTCGCGTTCGCGTCGTCCTTCCTCCTCGGCGCCATCGTGCTACCGCTCGGCGCGAAGATTGCCCACCAGCTGGCGGGTTCGACCAACGCCCTGGTCACCGGCGCGCTGCTGTCGGTGTTCGCGGCATTCATCGCGATCAGCGCTCTACTGGCCCGGCGCCAAGGGCCGTGGGCCCTGGTGACGGCCGGCGCAGCCGGGTCGATCGCCGCGGTGTGGCTCCTCGTCCTCACCAGCGCCACCCACTCGATGGCGGTCTTCTTCCTCGCGTCGGCGTGCGCTGGCGCGGCCTACGCCTTCGACTTCGCCGGCGGGCTGACCGTTCTCAACACCTACGCCGCGCCGCACCACCGCGCGAGCATGGTGTCCGGCGGCTACCTCGCCGGCTACCTCGCCCAAGGTGTAGGGGCACCCGTGCTCGGCTGGGTCGTCACCGCCCACGGACTGCCGGCGGCCCTGCTCACCGGCGCCGTGGCCTTCAGCGTCTTCTTCGCCGCGGCGCTCTTCACGGGTCTGGCCAGGCTGCCGCGCAGGCGGCAGCCCGAACTCCACACGGCTGACGGCGTCGCGGCCCGTTCAGTCCCGCCCGCGCAGCGTGTTGCGGACAGCGTCCACGAAACCGCTGACCAGATATGAGCATTCCGCGCTATCGGAAGCACCCCAGCCGGTGCCCACGGCCCGGCAAAGTTGACCTCTAATGGGTTTGGGCAATTTGCCTTATGGAGAGAGGTGGCAAGTTGCCAAGCGGGGCGGAACGGTTCTCGTGTTGCTCAACCCACCACTTTCGCCAGCTCCCATCCCGTCTGTCATCGACCCACACCATGGAGCGGTCGTGGCCAAGGGCCTCGAGGTCGCGCCATTGTACGAACGACCTTGACGCCCTGGGCCACGACGGCTCGGCTCAGCCTGGGTCGATGGCAGACAGGATGGGAGCTCCCCCGCGCACGCCACTCCGGCGCTCGGCGGCCTACTGTTCAAGTCTCCGTCGGCCCCGGCCCCGCATCAAACGTGCGCCGATCGATCAGCGCATTCCTCGGGTCCGGGCGACCACTGGCCAGCGCAGTATCTCCGGCTCAGGTCACCAGCTAGTCGCCCTGGTCGTCCTGCAGCATGCGGCGGCGTTCCTGTTCGCGCTTGGAGTAGGCCGCGGCCCAGATCGCTCCGTCGCTCTCCAAGCCTGATCCCAGCGCGCCGCCCACCGTGGCATTCGAAGCGACGAACCGATGTCGGGCTCGCCAGGCCAGCCCGACCATGGCAGTGCCCTGCAGCGACGCGGCGCAAGGTGTTGGAGGTCCCGGGCGGTTACGGGCGGGGTTGTCGGCGCGGTTGTTGGCCCCGTCCGGAGCAGGAATACTCCGCCCCGCCTGCCGCCCGGGGAAGGAGGGGCCGCGGCGTGTCTGGCGCCTACGGTGGTCGTTGATCGGATAACGCACGCAGGTACCCACCACTGCCGCTGTGCGGAGATGAGGGCCCGGGCTCCCCCCTGACTCCGGGCCCTCAGCCGCGCTCAGTCGGCGAGAGCCTGGCCGAGGGTGGGGTAGCAGGCAAGGACCGTGTTCAGGCCGACGAGTTCGACGACCCGCTGCACGGGGTGCGACATGGCCGCCAGCCGTACCCAGCCGCCGGCCGAGACCGCGGTGCCGTGAGCAGAGGCCAGGACGCTTATCGTGCTGGAGTCCACGAAGGTGACCGCGCTGAGTTCGAGCACGAACCGCGGCGCACCGCCGACGTCGGCCTGGAGCGCCCCGCGGAGCAGGTCGACGTTGTCGCTGTCGATCTCGCCGTTCAGGACCAGGACGCGGATGCCCGCGGCGGTGGTGGTCTGGGTGATGGACAGCGGGGTGGGCTGTTCGGTGGTGTCCTGCATGTCTGCCACGTGCCCTTCAACACTCCTCTGCATACAGACCAACTCCCCTGCAGGGGGGAGAGCCTGAAGAGATCCATCTTATGGGCGCCGCCTGTGCGTGGCGGCGCCACGGGTAACCTGCGCGGCTGGGGTACGCGGTACCGGAGGGGGACCCCGGTGAGAGACGAAAGCAGTCGTATATGGACGAATCATCCGTGGAGTCCGGCGGTGGCACCGATCTGGCGCTGGAGGTCTCCCTTGCGCTGGAGGCCGGCGGCTCGCGTATCGCCCAGGCCCGCCACCTCGCGGCCGCCTTCCTCGCCACGGTGGCGGACGGCGGTATCGCGGTAGCCGCGGACACGGTCCAGATCGTCCAGCTGATCGTCAGCGAACTCGTCACCAACGCCCGCAAGTACGCGCCCGGACCGGCACTTCTCCATCTGCGCGTCACCGGCCCTGTGCTGCAGGTCGAACTCCAGGACAGCAACCCCGCGGCGCCGACTGCCAAGGCCCCGGATCCCACCCGCGTCGGCCAGCACGGCCTGGAGATCGTCGCGGCCTTCGCCCGCACCCTCACCGTGGAGCAGACCTCCGCCGGCAAACGCATCACCGCGGATGTCGTCCTCCACCCCGCCACCGTGTAGCCGAACCGGTTCGCCTTCCCTTCCTCTTCACTTCGCGGCTTGCCGCATCCCGCTGTTCAGGCTGCCCTGCCTCCGGGTCGACACCTCTGCGCTGACGTGGTGATCTAGGTCTCTGAACACCTCCCACCAGGGGTGTTACCCGCCCCTTCAGGGCAGCGGAAATAACGGAACAGGTGACCGTTCAGGGACCAGATGTGGAGGCACGGTGAGGGTCCAAGCCAACGATGCGAAACCCGCAGCACGCGACGCGTCGGCGTCACACGCGAGACGCCACGCCGAAGAACTACAGAACGAAAACGCGCAGCTCGAAGGAGACCTGCGCTCCCATGCCGTGGTCGACCAGGCCATCGGCATCATCCTCGCCATGGGACATCTCACCCCGGAGCAGGGGCGGGTGGTGCTCCAGGACGTCTCGGAGGCGACTGGCATCAAGCTGCGGCATGTGTCGGAACTGATCGTCGACTGGGCCCGCACGGGACAGCTCTGCTCCGACATCCGCACCGCCCTCGACCACCAGCTCACCCAGCACGCACCGCCCGCACCCGCCGGCGAGTAGCCGCTCTCGCAGCAGGGGCGCCGTGCGCGGCCCGCGGTGGCGATTGAGCGACCGCGCACGGCTGAGCACCCCGTGCACAGAGCACCCGACAGGATGCTGACACGCAGGATGCACCCACCGAAGCGCGCCGCGCGGCCTCGCTCCGACTCCCCCTGGCGCCTGCCGTGAAAGCCAGGCTTCGACGGACTGCGGGCGGGGGCTCGGTCTGCCGAGGTGCTCATCCGTTCGGTCGCCGTCTGCTCGCACCGCCCGGCCGGCACCCGTGAGATGAGATCGAGTCGCCCTGTCACCGTGAGGAGCACGGGACGGCGGGTACCCGAGGATCCCCTGGATGTCGGGTGGCCGAGCGAGCCGGCCACGCGCGTGGGAAAGGAGAGCAGCATGCCGCGAGGTTCGAGTCCGAAGCGTGAGCGCCAGTACGAGCACATCAAGGAGAGCGCCGAGAAGCGCGGAACCTCCGAGGGCCGGGCGAAGGAGATCGCCGCGCGCACCGTGAACAAGGAACGCGCCCGCGCCGGTGAGTCCGCCACGGCCAGCAGGACGTCCCTGCGGGACAAGAAGTCCGCCTCGCAGCGCGGCGGCGAGCGCTCCCACCAGGGCGCGCAGGGGCCCACGAGGGACCAGCTGTACGCGGAGGCGAAGAAGCGCGGCATCGACGGCCGGTCCTCGATGAACAAGCAGGAACTGGCCCGGGCCCTCGGCCGCTGAGCACGCAGGCCACCGTTCGGCGGGAGAGGCAGGGGCCGGCTCCGTGGCAAGCGAGTGGCCCATCAGCAGGTAGCCAGAGCGCCGGGGGGGGGGGGGGCGGCGCGGGGAGCGGGGGGGGGGCGGGGGAGGGGGGGGGGGGGCGGCTGGTCGTGTGTGTGGGTGGGCTGGTGAGCGTGTGTGTGT